>JBIIQD010000491.1:0-2969 GCA_044342265.1 Hydrogenophaga sp.
AACGACCTGCGCAATCCTTTTTTTGCCGAGGTGCTGGTCGGTCTTGAGCGCAAGCTCGTTGACGCGGGCTACACCGTCTTCATGGCACACACCAACGAAGACCTCGACAGACAGCAGAAGTTGCTGACGGCGATGCGGGAGCAAGGTATTGCAGGCATTGCGATGTGTCCTGCACTCGGAACACCAGCCTCGTTGCCCAAGACCGTCAAATCCTGGGGCATTCCATTGGTTGTCATGATCCGCACGTTGGGTGTCGGCAGTTACGACTTCTCCGGGGCTGACAACTCCTTGGGCGTTCGCCAGGCAACCAACTACCTCATCGAGAAGGGTCACAAACGCATCGCATTCCTCGGCGGCATTACCGGTCCCGTGCTCCAGCAACGCCTCGATGGCTACAAGGCCGCGCTGACCGATCACCACCTGGCGTTTGATCCACACCTGGTGGTGACATCCCATCCCACGCGAGAGGGTGGACATGCGGCCATGATGAGTCTTCTGAAAGCACAAAAGCAGGTGAAGGCTGCGGTCTCCTACAACGATCTGACGGCGTTTGGCGCTCTCTCAGCACTCGGCGATCATGGGTTGCGCGCGGGTACGGACTTTGCTCTCATGGGCTTTGACAACGTGCTCGACACCGCGCACTCCAATCCACCGCTGAGTACGGTTGATGTCAAGCCTGAAACGATGGGGGCTGAAGCCGCGATGCTGCTACTGGCGCGCATCAAAGAGCCCAACCTCAAAGTCCAGAGGTACATCCAGCCCCCGGATCTGGTGTTGAGACAGTCAGCATAGATGCCGTTCGACCGGTGCTCACCTGACGACATGAACGCCTTCAAGTCTGTCCTATCTGCTCCGCGCACCGTTCATAAGCTTCGCACCACCAGCACTTTCAATGCACGGTCTGCTGACACGTCGGCAAAGGTGGGCGGGTTTGGGATGCGCTGTTCAACGACCAAGTCGGGCGCCTGCTCGGCCAGCACATCGCGCAGGAACCGCTCGGGAATTTCAGGTGCATTCAGGCAGAGCAGGGCGTGGCCACCGGGGCGCAGCAGATCGGGCAATCGGCGCAGCAGACGCGGCCAGTCTTTGGTCGCGACGAAGCTGCCTTTCTGAAAACTCGGGGGGTCGGCGATCACCAGGCCATACGGTCCCATGCGAGTGACCTTGCCCCAGGAGCTGAAGAGATCGTGCGCGAGGAACTTGGCGCCGCTGTTGAGACCATTCAGCTGGTGGTTCTGCTGCCCAGTGGTGAGCGCGGGGTGTGCCATGTCCAGGTTCACCACTTCTTTTGCGCCGCCCTGCAGCGCCGCCACTGAAAACGAACAGGTGTAGGCAAAGAGGTTCAGCACCCTTTGCCCCCTCGCATGCGCGCGCACCCAGCGCCGGCCTTCGGCCATGTCCAGAAACAGGCCGTGGTTCTGGCCACGAAGCAGGTTGACGCGGTACTTCGCACCGTCTTCGGTGACCACATGCGGTTCGGGCACGCTGCCGGCCAGGACCACGCTGTCGCTGCGTCCCTCAAAGCGTGTCTGCAGCATCGCGTTGAGCGGCGCGTCTGGTGCGATCTCGGCCTGCCGCGCTTGCAGAGCGGCGGTCAACGCGACTTTTTCCTCGTCCGAAGCCTCGCCGAACTTGGTGACCAGCCACACCGGAGGGAACGCATCCAGCGTCCACGCTTCACAGCCCGGGTACAGGCCGCCACGCCCGTGAAAAATGCGTTGGGCATCGGTGGGCATGGCCGTCGTGGCGATGGCGTTGAGCAGGGCTTGCATGGAACCTCAGATGGTGGGTCGAAGAGCTGGTGGGCAATGGGAGGTCAACCATGCTGTCAAGGCACGCACGCTCGCTGAATCGCGTCCGGGGCGCACGGCAAAGGCATAGGTGCCTGTCGCCACGGGCGCCGGGGCCAGTTGATGCAAGCTGCGCGCAGTCAGCGCGTCGCTCACGAATGTCAGTGGCAGCACGCCCATGCCCAAACCCTGCATCACCGCCTGGATCGCCAGCACGGTGTTGTCCATCATCAACGGCGGCGCCAGTTGTGACTCGTCCACGCCCTGGTGCAGACACCAAGTGGGCCACAGATCGGGTCGGGAGCGCGTGGACACTCTGGGCCAGCGGCGCATCCACCGCGCCAGCTGAGCGGCTGAAGGCTCATGGCCCGACAACAGCCGGGGCGCGATCACAAGCGCCGAGCGTTCGTCCAGAAAAGTCTGTTTGGGCAAAGGATCAAGCTCCGCTGGATCGCGCCGAATGAACAGGTCCACCGGCAACCTGGGATCGGCCGGACCATCGTCAGTCTGTATCTCAAGCCGTAGTCCAGGACAGCTGTGCTCGATGCGCGAGACCTGGGGGATCAACCAATGCATGGCGAGCGTGACGGGGGAGTTGATGATCACAGGGCGCGCGCGGCGCGCGTTAGCCGCCGGGTTCAGGCTTCTTGCGACGCTGTCCATCGGCGTCTGTACCTGCTGCAACAGGCGCTGACCCTCTCGGGTGGGACGTGCCATTTGCCCGGCACGCCGCTCCAGCAATGCGATGCCCAGGTGGGCTTCAAGCACGGACACCTGACGACTCACGGCGCCTGGTGTGATGTGCAAGGCAAGGGCGGCCGGACGGATGCCGCGCAATCGCGCCACCTCGATGAACACTTGCAGCGCCTGAAAGGGGAGTTTGGTTGGCATAGGTGTTGTTTATTTCTCAACACATGATCCCACAAAACTGATTTGCGATCAGAGGTCAGAGCCGGGACACTGCAGAGCATGACGATGCAAACCCTGAACGCTTTTGGCGCCTACGTGGTGATGGTTTTTCTGACGGTGGCCGCGCCGGGTCCGGGCCAACTGATGACGATCCAGAACGCTGCAAAGTTTGGTTGGGGTGCCGCCATGGCGGGAGTCGCCGGGTTGTGCCTGGGTACGGTGCTGATGTCCAGCCTGTCGGTGTTGGGCCTGGGTGGGTTGTTGCAGACC
>JBIIQD010000492.1:0-2961 GCA_044342265.1 Hydrogenophaga sp.
AAAGCGGCGACGCGATCAAGGTCATCACTGTGCGCGCCACCGGCTTCGATGCTGCAGGCCAGGGCGGCAGTGCCGCCGTGGAGACCGTGATCGCTGTGGCGGCCAGTGGCAAAAGCGCCTACCTCGGCAGCGAGATCGCCAAGAACGATCGCCCCGAGCTGACAGCGGCCAAGATCATCGTCTCGGGTGGCCGTGCGCTGGGCAGCAGCGAGAAGTTCAACGAAGTGATGACTCCCCTGGCCGACAAGCTCGGTGCCGCCATCGGCGCCAGCCGTGCCGCCGTGGACGCAGGCTACGCTGCCAACGACCTGCAGGTCGGCCAGACCGGCAAGATCGTTGCGCCGCAGCTGTACATCGCCGCCGGTATCTCCGGGGCTATCCAGCACCTGGCGGGCATGAAGGACTCCAAGGTGATCGTGGCGATCAACAAGGACCCGGAGGCGCCGATTTTCTCGGTGGCCGACTACGGACTGGAAGCCGATCTGTTCACGGCGGTGCCGGAACTGGTCAAGGCGCTGTAAGCCGCTTCCACGCACAAGGGCATCGTTCACGATGCCCTTTTTTTGCCCCGCATCTGCATCTGGAGACACCACATGAGCTACACCGCACCCCTCAAGGACATGCTCTTCAACATCGAGCACCTGGCGCGCATCGACCAGGTCGCGGCCCTGCCGGGTTTTGAAGAGGCTGGCCTGGAAACAGCGCAGGCCGTGCTGGAGGAGTGCGCCAAGCTCAACGAAGGCGTGATCGCCCCGCTGAACTGGGAGGGCGACAAGTACCCGTCGTCTTTCCACGACGGCAAGGTCACCACCACACCGGGTTTCAAGGAAGCCTTCAGGCAGTACGTCGAGGGCGGCTGGCAAGGCCTGCAGCACCCGGTGGACTTCGGCGGCCAGGGCCTGCCCAAGACCATTGGCGCGGCCTGCGGGGAGATTCTCAACAGTGCCAACATGAGCTTCGCGCTGTGCCCGCTGCTGACCGACGGCGCGATCGAAGCATTGATCACCGCAGGCTCTGACGAGCTCAAGGCGATCTACCTGGAAAAGCTGGTCAGCGGCCAGTGGACCGGCACCATGAACCTGACCGAGCCGCAGGCTGGCAGCGACTTGGCCGCGGTGCGCAGCCGCGCCGAGCCGCAGCCGGACGGCAGCTACAAGGTGTTCGGCACCAAGATCTACATCACCTACGGTGAGCACGACATGGCCGAGAACATCGTGCACCTGGTGCTGGCCCGTGTCACCGGCGCCCCCGAGGGCGTGAAGGGCATCAGCCTGTTCGTCGTGCCCAAGTTCATGGTGAACAAGGATGGTTCTCTGGGCGCGCGCAACGATGTGCACTGCGTGAGCATCGAACACAAAATGGGCATCAAGGCCAGCCCCACGGCTGTGCTCCAGTACGGTGATCACGGCGGAGCCGTGGGTTACCTGGTGGGTCAGGAAAACCGTGGCCTCGAATACATGTTCATCATGATGAACGCCGCGCGTTACGCGGTGGGCGTGCAGGGCATCGCGATCTCTGAGCGGGCCTACCAGAAGGCGGTGGGCTACGCCAAGGACCGCGTGCAGAGCCGCCCGGTGGACGGATCGCTCAGCGCTGCCGCGCCGATCATCCACCACCCCGACGTCAAGCGCATGCTCATGATGATGCGCGCCACCACCGAAGGGTGCCGTGCCATGGCCAGCGTGGCCGCTGCCGCCTACGACGCGGCGCACCACCACCCCGATGCAGACGTGCGCAAGCAGAACGCCACCTTCTACGAATTCCTGGTGCCGCTGGTCAAGGGCTACAGCACCGAGATGAGCCTGGAGGTCACCAGCCTGGGCGTGCAGGTGCACGGCGGCATGGGCTTCATCGAAGAAACCGGCGCGGCGCAGTACTACCGCGACGCCAAGATTCTGACCATCTACGAAGGCACGACCGCGATCCAGGCCAACGACCTGGTGGGTCGCAAGACCGCCCGCGACGGCGGCAACAGTGCCAAGGCGATTGCCGCGCAGATCGAGAAGACCGAAGCCGAATTGAAGGCACGTGGCACCGCCCACGCGCTGGCCGTGGCCAAGCGTCTGGGCGCGGCGCGCCAGGCTTTTGTGGATGTGGTCGATTTCATCGCCGCCAACACCCGCAGCAACCCGAACGCAGCGTTCGCGGGCAGCGTGCCCTACCTCATGCTGGCGGGCAACCTGATGTCGGGCTGGCAGCTGGCGCGCGCGTTGCTGGTGGCCGAGGACCTGTCCGCCAAGGGACAGGATGTGCCGTTCATGCAGGCCAAGATCACCACCGCCCGCTTCTACGCCGACCACCTGCTCAGCCGGGCGCCGGGTGTGCGCGATGCGATCGTGGAAGGTGCCGATGCCGTGACTGCGCTGCCCGCCGAAGCGTTTTGACAACACAACAATCCTTGGAGACGACATGACCCAACGCCAACGCAGCCTGCCACCGGTGCTGCAAAACCTGCCGTTTCCGGTGATCGGTTCGCCGCTGTTCATCATCAGCAACCCCAAGCTGGTGATCGCGCAGTGCAAGGCCGGTGTGGTCGGTTCGATGCCGGCGCTCAATGCACGACCGGCCTCGCAACTCGACGAATGGTTGGCTGAAATCACCGAGGCGCTGGCCGCACACGACAAGGCTCACCCGGACCAAAAAGCCGCACCATTTGCCATCAACCAGATCGTGCACAAGAGCAACGACCGGCTGGAACACGACATGCAGCTGTGCGCCAAGTACAAAGTGCCGATCATCATCACGAGCCTCGGGGCACGTGAGGACGTGAACAAAGGGGTGCAAGCCTGGGGCGGTGTGGTGTTGCACGACGTGATCAACAACGTGTTCGCGCACAAGGCGATTGAGAAGGGTGCCGACGGCCTGATCCCGGTGGCGGCCGGTGCCGGTGGCCATGCCAGCGTGAAAAGCCCCTTCGCCATGATCCAGGAGATCCGCGAGTGGTTCGATGGTCCCGTGGCA
>JBIIQD010000493.1:0-2955 GCA_044342265.1 Hydrogenophaga sp.
CTGATCACACCGGCGCTGTTCTTGATGGGGGTGGGCCCGCTGATGCGCTGGAAGGGCGACAGCGTGCCCGACGTGCTGCACCGGCTGAAGTGGGCGCTGGGGATATCCATGGCCACCGGCCTGCTGCTGCCGCTGACCCTGGACGGCTACAAGCCCTGGGCCGTGCTGGGGCTGGGGGTGGCGACCTGGGTGGTGCTGACGGTGCTGATCGCCTTCCGCGAGCGGGTCAAGAGCGTGGGCCAGCTGGCCAGCCTGCCGCGCGCATTCTGGGGCATGCACCTGGCGCACCTGGGGCTCGCCATCGGCATCGCGGGCATCACCATGGTGGTGAACTACGAGCGCGAGCTGGACGTGCGCATGAACGTCGGCGACCAGGCCCAAATGGCCGGCTACACCCTGACATTCATGGGCACCGAAAACTACTCGGGCCCCAACTACGAGGCCACGCGTGGCACCGTCATCGTGAGCAAGGACGGCGCTGAACGGTTCAGGCTCTACCCGGCCAAGCGCATTTACAACCGGTCGGGCTCGGTGATGACCGAGGCCTCGGTGCGCCCCAGCCTGTTCAGCGACCTCTATGTTTCGCTGGGCGAGCCCCTGAACAACGAGCTCACCACCTGGGCCGTGCGGCTGTACTACAAGCCCTTCATCAACTGGCTGTGGGTGGGCGCCCTGTTCATGGTGGTGGGTGGCTTCCTCGCGGCGTCCGACCGACGCTATCGGATCGGTGCCAAGGCGCGTGCGTCGGTTTCATCGACCGCACCGACCGCGCAGGGAGCCTGAACCATGAAAAGATGGCTCCCGCTGGTTTTCTTCTTCGTGCTCGTGGGCTTCTTTGCCAAGGGCTTGTTTCTCAACCCACGCGAAGTTCCTTCGCCCTTCATTGGCAAGGCAGCGCCCGTGTTCACATTGCCTGTGGTCGGCCAAGCCGACAAGGCATTCAGAACCGCTGACATGAACGGTCAGGTCTGGATGCTCAATGTCTGGGCGCCGTGGTGCGTGTCTTGCCGGGTCGAGCACAAGTTGCTGATGGCACTGGCCGAAAGCCGCACCGCACCGCCCATCGTTGGGCTGAACTGGAAGGACAAGAACCGCGATGCCGAGCGACTGCTGGTGCAAACCGGTAATCCCTACGTGGCCGTGCCCGACGACCTGTCGGGTCGCGTCGGGATCGACTGGGGTGTGACCGGAACGCCGGAGACCTACCTCATCGACAGGACCGGTACCGTTCGCCTCAAACACGTGGGGCCCATCGACCTGGACGTGTGGACCAACAAGTTCGTTCCGAAACTCAAGGAGTTGGGCGCATGAGATCCTGCTTCATGAAGCAGTGTCTGTTGCTCCTGGCCCTGGCTTTGTCTTTGCCCGCGTGGGCCAACAACCCGAGCAACCCACCAGCCTCAGCCCCGCTGACCGCACAACCGCTGTTCGCCGATGCGGCGATCGAAGCGCGGCTGATGCATTTGTCGCGCGAACTGCGTTGCGTGGTGTGCCAGAACGAAGCCTTGTCCGAGTCCCCGGCCGAACTGGCTGGCGACATGCGCCAGGAGATTCGCGAACTGATGAAGGCTGGCAAGACGGATCAGGAGGTGCTCAGCTTCCTGACCTCGCGCTACGGCGACTTCGTGCTGTTTCGCCCCCCCTTCAAACCCGTGACCTATCTTCTGTGGATCGGTCCGTTTGTGTTTTTGGGCTTCGGTGTGTTGGTCTGGTTCATGGCGTTGCGTGCGCGTCGTACCTTCAAGAGTGCGCCGGTTTCCGGTGATCAGATCGCTGCTGCGGCCCGCCTGCTAGAAGAAAAACCATGAATCTGTTTTGGTCCATCACCCTTTTCTGGGCTGTGGCAGCGGCCGCTGTGGCCCTCGCCCTGGCTTTCGTGCTGCCTTTCCTGTTGCGCAAGAACCATGTGGAGCACAGCAAGGCCGCCCGCCGGGACATCAACCTGGCGGTGTACCGCGACCAGATGAAGGATCTCAACGCCGAGCTCTCCAACACGCAGCTGTCACAAGAACAGTTCCTGGCCAGCAAGCTCGAACTCGAGACACGCGCCGCAGAAGATGCGTTGGCCCACGACGAGCGTGCGGCTGCGCCCGTGGCCAGCCGCCGGCTCGGTTTCGCCTTGGCAGCGGTGCTGCCGGCAGCGGCCATCGGCCTGTACGTCTGGCTCGGTAACCCTGGCGCTTTGATGACCGTGGCCAACGGACAAGACGGGTCCGTCATCAGCGCCGAGCCGACCGAGGCTGACATCCTGCAGATGATCCAGCAGATTGAAGCGCGGGCCCTGGCCAACCCGACCGACAGCCAGGCGTGGGAAGCACTTGCCACTGCAAATGCCATGATGGCCCGCTGGCCCCAGGCCCTGCAGGCGTATCAGAAGGCGTACGAACTGTTGCCCACCAAACCAGCTGTCTTGAGCGGCTACGCCGAGGCGCTGGCGATGACCAGCAACATGGTGCTGGCGGGCAGACCCATTGACCTGGTCACCACCGCCCTTCAGACCGATCCGAACGACAGAAAAGGTCTGGAGCTGGCAGGCATGCATGCTTATCAGAACGAGGACTTTGCCCAAGCGGTGCAGTTTCTTGATCGGCTGCAGCGCTTGATGAAGCCAGGAACCCCGTACGCTCAAGAAATCTTGAAGATGCGCAACGAGGCACAGCGCCTGGCGCAGCTGGGCGGCGGGGCTCCAGCGGTGGGCACCCCGTTGCCATCCACCACGAACGATCAGGGCGCCGCCGCACAGCCCACCAGCATTTCAGGCAGCGTGGACGTGGCCACGGCGCTCAAACCTCGGGTCGGCGGTCAGAACACGGTGTACCTGATTGCACGCGCTGGCGAAAGCGGACCGCCGCTGGCAGCGGCCCGTGTTGCGATGGGCCCGTTTCCGCTTCAGTTCAGCCTTGACGACAGCATGGCCATGAACCCCGCCAACACGCTCGCAAACCACAAGGAAGT
>JBIIQD010000494.1:0-2952 GCA_044342265.1 Hydrogenophaga sp.
ATGGGGACACCCAAAGGTCCTTCAAGATACACCCTGTGGGGTATCAAATCACCTGACCGATCAGGCTCGCGACAAAGCTCAGCAAGAGGGTGGTGGTCAACGGGATGAACCACTCTCGGCCAAAGGCCCGGAACCGCAGATCACCTGGCAGCTTGCCAAAGCCCAGCTTGTGCAGCAGCGGCGTGAACCAGCTGATCAGCAGCAGCGCCAAGAAAATGACGATCATCCAGCGGATCATGGTGTTTCCTAGAGACGGTGCGTTCGGTCACCACTGACGAACCCGATCGGGTCCCAACGGTCGGCGCTCGCCGCCGGCGCAAGCCCGATCACCTTGAACAGCTCACCCATCTCATGCTCATTCACCAGCTTGCCCAGCATGGCGTTCTCTCGGGGGCCCGCGTCTTTCGCCACGGCCATCAACCCGCAGTTGATCAAGAAGCGCCCCTGTGAGGTATACCCCAGCACAGCCAAACCGGCTTCTTGCGCAGCCAGTGCGATCCCGGTGAAGTTCACGTGCGCGGTGATGTCCTTGAGACCGAGGTCGGTCAGCGGATCGTCGTCGCTGCGGTGCGCGCGGTGGCACATCAAGGTCCCCATGTGGCGCTGCGGATGGTAGTACTCGGCCTCGGGAAAACCATAGTCGATGAAGAAGCCGGCGCCGCGCCGCCAGCGATCGGCCAGGGTCCGGATGAAGGCCTCGGCCTGCGGGTGGATCTCGGTCAGGTAGTCGTGTGGTCCCTCGATGTCCAGTGGTGGCCGCAGCGGCGTGGGCCGATTGGCCCAGGCCAGTTGGCCGCTGTCCAGCATCACCACGCCGCGCTCGTGCCAAATGCCTTGATCTCGACCACCGGTGCGCCAGAGCAGTTGCACCGGCATCGCATCCAGCACTTCGTTGCCCAGCACCACCCCTTCAAAGGCATCGGGGAGGCGGTCGGCCCAGTGCACCCGCCCCGCGTGACGGAAAAGCGCCGCAGACTGTCGCTCGCGCAGACTGCCCGACAGATCGACGATGTTGTAACGGCGGGGCAGCTGACCTGCGGCTTGCAGCGCATCCATCACCTGCAGTGCCAGCGCACCCGTGCCCGCGCCGAACTCCCAGACTTCGTCCGTACCGGTGGCTGCCAGCGCCTGCGCCACCTGGCGCGCCAACGTCTGGCCGAACAGTGGCGACAGCTGGGGCGCGGTCACGAAATCGCTGCCCTCTCCTGCCACGCCATGCGGCATCTGACCGAATTTGGGCGTGGCGTTGGCGTAATACCCCATCCCCGGCTCGTACAAGGCCAAGGCCATGAAGCGGTCAAACGGCAACCAGCCGCCCGCGGCGCCGATGGCCTCACCCACCCGCCCCAAAAGGGCGCTGGTTAAACTCAACGGCTTGTTCACTGTGTCGATGCTCACGCGTCGATTGTCCTTGATCGGTCACCCTTCATGTCCGACTCGCCCACGTCCTCCCCGACTTCGATTCGCACCGCCCTGGTCACTGGCGCCGGCAAGCGCCTGGGCCGCGCCATTGCCCTCACCCTGGCGGGCGCGGGCTGGAACGTGGCCGTGCACTTCCGCCATTCGGCCACCGAAGCGATGCAGACTTGCGCCGATTGCGATGCATTGACGGGTCGCCCTGGCAGTGCCAGCAGCTTTTGCGCCGAACTGTCCAACGAGGCTGCCGTGCGCGACTTGTTGCCTGCTGTGATCAGCCACTTTGGCTCGGTCGACGCTCTCGTCAACAGCGCTTCAATGTTTGAACACGACGACGCAACAACTTTCAGTTTTGCGGCGATGGAAAACCACCTGCGCAGCAACACCGGCGCACCCATCTTGCTGGCGCAGGCGCTGCATGCCCACGTGGTCGCGCGAGGCATGGAAGGCGCGGTGGTCAACTTGCTGGATCAGAAACTGTGGAACCTCAACCCCGACTTCCTGAGCTACACCTTGTCCAAAGCAGCGTTGGAAGCGGCCACGGGCATGCTGGCACTGGCACTGGCACCGCAGGTGCGCGTGGTGGGCGTAGCCCCGGGTCTGACGCTGACCAGTCACATGCTCAGCGACGAAAAATTCAAGATGCTGCACCAGCAATCTCCGTTGGGGCGCTCCTCGACCCCGCAGGACGTGGCCGCCACCGTGGCGTTTGCTCTGCAAAATCAGTCCATCACCGGCACCACGCTGCTGGTCGACGGTGGCCAGCACCTGATGCGCTTTGAGCGCGATTTCTCGTTGATGTAAAGCGACCACAAGCATGAACAACCCCAGCCACGCCGGCACCCAGATCCTTGCCCTTTCCGGGCTGCGTTTCGATGCCAACCTGGGCATTCTGGAGCAAGAAAAGAAAGCACCTCAGCCGATCCAGGTCGATGCCGAGCTCAACCAGGGCCAGCAACCACTGCTGCCCCGCGACGACGACATCAACCACGTGCTGGACTACCGCAAGGTGCGCCAGATCATCATTGACGAGTGCACCGCCGAACACGTCAACCTGCTCGAGAGCCTGATTGGCAAACTCGCGCGGCGCCTGATGCAGCTGCCCGGCGTGGTCGGCGTACGGGTGAAGATCACCAAGCTGGAGATCTTCGACGACTGCGAGGTCGCGATCCGCATGGAAAGCGGGCAATGGTGATCAAGCTGCGCCACCCTTGTCCAAGGGCACACACGGCTGCTTAGGGTCTTGTCCTGGGCGCGCTCGGCAGATCGGCCTCAGGCTTCAGCGCGTTGCACCAGCGCAGAGAGCTGGGCGTTGAACACCAGGGGTTTCTCGATCTGTGGGGTGTGTCCGCAGTCGTCCCAGATCTGAAGCTCAGAGCCAGGCACCAGCGCGTGGGCCTGCTCGGAATGCTTGACGGGCAGTACCACGTCTTGCTGGCCGTGCAGGATCAGGGTGGGAACCTTCACCTGGCGAAGCAGTTGGTGCGACTCTTTCCAGACTTCCTCGCGCTGACCCCGCAAACCGGTCATGAGGCG
>JBIIQD010000495.1:0-2950 GCA_044342265.1 Hydrogenophaga sp.
GAGCCGCCTGCGAATACTCTCCAGGCGCGGCCAGCGATCAGGTCTGGCGACCTCGTGAAAATCAAGCCATCGTGATACGCCGATCAGGATCGCATCGGCCAAAGTGGGGTGGTCTCCGACCAGGAAGTGTCCGTTGCCAACCATGGCCTCCAGCTTCTCGTGGCGTTCAACGACCGCCGCGGTTCCGTAGCGGCGCAGCGCTTCCTGATACTCAGGTTCGGGTTGCTCCATCTCCATGGCTGTCCACAAGGGGCCGAACGCACCGGTAAACCCTGTGTTCAGGAATGCCATGAGCTGGTGCATGCGGTCTGCCTCCGGTGAGCAAGGGTCGAAGCTCACCTTGCGCTCGATGTCGCGGGCTTCGAGCCAGCTCGCGATGGCCATCGTCTCCGACAGGGGGTGCCCTTGGTCCGTGATGAGCACGGGCGTTTCATGCCGCGCATTGACCTTGGCATAGGACGCTTCGCGCATTTCCCCCAGCATGTCCACAAGGCACAAACGGTAAGGCTTGTCCAACCACTCTAGTGCTGCGATCAGCCCCATTGAACTGCCTGCGGGAACGCCATACAACAGGATCGGTGTCATCGGTTCAACTCCTCTAAGATGTCCAGAGCACATGCTCTGGAGCGGACTGTGCCTCCCCATTGGCGAGAAGGGAATGACGAACATTTTTGTGACCAAGGAGGTCGAATGAAATCCGCGGTGTCTGAGTGCCCGATAGAGGAAGCCATGGTCACGCTGAGTGGCCGCTGGCCCACACTGCTGCTGTACTACCTGCAGGACGGCACCAAGAGATTCGGAGAATTGCAGAAGGACAACCCGACGATCTCGCATCGGATGCTGGCTCGCGAGTTGCGCAAGTTGGAAGCGGCGGGCATCGTTGCGCGAACTGCGCACGAAGGCTATCCGTCACGGGTTGACTACTGCCTAACCGATGCTGGTCGCCGGCTGTTGCCGCTCATTGATGCTTTGGGCGAATGGTGGACCGCGACCATGGATGAACGCCGGACCCTGCCTCAGCAGAGAGGTGGTTCGAAGCGTGCTCTCGACGTTGCCGCCAGCCACACCACGATCGCGTGGCCGCCCTCGTCACGCTGACTCCACTCGAGGTGAGGATGCAACGTCACCGGCGGGTCAAGCACACCAGATCGTCCACGGCTTAAACGGCCATTCCTGAAATTTGTACCGGAAGCGCAAGCCATGCGGCCGGTTCTGGTAGCGGAGCGGTCGCTTGAGACCTGCCTTGATGAATGACCGGTATGGTGACTTTCGACAACTCGTTCGTCAGAGTCGTATGTCTGCACCCAGCCTGAACCGACATCCTGATGTCGAGGACGGGAGTGCAGCGGTTGCCGACGTGGGCGTTGCTCGGCGCACTCACTTTGATTGCTACGAAGCGGCCGTTGTGTGAAGCGCCGAAGCTGACGCGAACGGCGCCTTTGTGAGGTACTGCGGTCACAAGGCTTTCTAGACTCCGCTGGTGCAGCGCCACAGTTCTGAGTTTGCTCAAAGCTGTGAGCCTTTCGAGTGATGAGCAAGCTGGGTGGGAGCGCATCGCACCCGGTACCTGCCGACCCCGATAAATGGCGAGCGAGGCATGAAGTGTGAGTCTCCGAGCTGGATGACAAAGCAGACACCGATGTGGATGGGACAACCCGCAGCGCCCGGAGTCAGTTCTGGACATGGGGTTTTTCCTAGGTGTGGAGGTCGGCAACTGGTCTACACTACCTACCAGTAGACCACCGATGCCCAAAACATGGAACTCATTGATCGAATCCCGGGAGAGAAAGGTCAGATTGGCAAGCGAACTGTCAAGGATCAGATCAGCGACAAGATCGCCTACATGATTCATTCGGGCCTCCTCCAGCCGGGCGATGAACTGCCTTCGGAACGTGAGCTTGCAAATACCTTGGGGGTATCGAGGGAAACCGTGCGCGCTGCCATCGGTGTGCTGCAGGCAATGCGCATGGTTGAAGTCAGCCAAGGATCGCGCACCCGCGTTTTGGGAACGGGGCCGTTTGAGCTGCATGAATCGGTTAGCACTCTCGGGGATCTCAAGAACCGATCTATCGAGGAGGTTTCCGAGGCAAGGGCTGCGGTCGAGGTGCAGGTGATCTGGCTGGCTGCGCAACGCATCTCCGACTCGCAACTGCAGCGACTGGACGCGTTGGTTCTGGAGCAGGAAACCATGCTGACGGACCCTGTCCGCTTCCAGATCTCGGACCAGGAGTTTCACAGCACGCTGTACAGAGCCTGCGGAAACAACCTCCTGGCAGACGTGGTGTCCGACTTCTATGGCTACGCACTTGAGTTCCGGCGTCGGGTCCTTCGGCGGGAAGGAGCCATCTCGCACAGCGTGAAGGAGCACCGAGCCATCGTTGCCGCCTTGAAGACCCGCAAGCCCGAGCTCGCGGTCAAGGCCATGCAGGAGCACCTGGATCAGGTGCACAGAACCACATTGAAAGAGATGAGCAACTGAGATGGAAGGCGTGGAAACATACGATCGCAGGGCGGCTGGTCTGGTGTCGGCGTCCTCACGTTTGGAGGTACTGGCCAGCGGTTGTGCCTGGTGCGAAGGACCGGTCTGGTTGAAAGAGGATGGCTCCGTGCTGTGGAGTGACATACCCCACAACAGAATGATGCGTTGGCATCCCGACACCGGGGCCACCGTCTGGCGAAGCCAAGTTGACTTCACCAATGGACACGCACGCGAGCGGGATGGGGCGCTGCTTCACTGCTCCCACGGCCAACGAGCGCTCGTTCGGACCCGGTTCAACGATGGTCTTGCGCCCGCTGCGGATGAAGTGGTCGTCGACCGCTACAAGGGAAAACGGCTCAATTCACCGAACGATGTGGTGGTGAAGTCGGATGGAACCATCTGGTTCACGGATCCGCCTTACGGCATCCTCTCTGATCACGAGGGCCACAAGGCCGAATCGGAGCTGGGGGC
>JBIIQD010000496.1:0-2948 GCA_044342265.1 Hydrogenophaga sp.
CGGTGGCCTGGTGTACGACGGGCGCGTGCCCGAACTTGAGCAGCGCAGGGTGAACCACTGGCTGGCGGCGCTGACGCAGCTGGAAGCGCTCAAGCCGCGTCAGGTGCTCTCCACCATGTAGTCCGTGGTACCTGGCAAGGCCGCCCCCCGCATTGGCCACCAACCGAGACTACCTGCAGTCATTGCGCGAGCGCACCCTGCAAGCCATGGACGAAGGCGCCCAGCCTCAGGATACCGACCACGTGAACCTGCCCGCCTTCCAGCACTGGGAAGGCTACAGAGCGCGCCACGGCTTCAACGTGCTCTACGCGCCTGGCGTGTGAACTCGAACCTGTCTGGATGGACCAATCAAAGCCAGCGAAATGGCCTTGGGCGCGAAGTACCCGCAACCCAGGTTGCGGCGGAACTGGCTCTGCCAGTCAAAGGGAGCAGTCCCCTGGGGGAAGCCGCGCAGCGGAGCGGGGGAGGGTCACTTCCGTCCAATCTTACGGTAGACCGTTGCCCGGCTGATGCCCAGTGCGCGGGCGGCTTCCATGACATTGCCCTTTGCATCTTCGACGGCCCTCCTGATCAGAGCGGTCTCCACGTCTTTGAGCGGCACGCAGTGGCTTGCGGGGCGCGGTGAGCCCGCGGCATTGCTGCCCTGGCCCTGTGCCAGCACTTGAAGGCGCAGACCGGACCAGAGCGGCACCTCGATGTCCGTGCGGTGGTGGTTGGCGGCATCGAAGAGGCTGTCCGTGGGCACGGCAAACACCTCGCTGCAGTGCAACATCGGGCGCTGTGGTGAGAGCCCCAGCATGTCGGCGGCTGCGCGGTTGGCGCCGGTGATGACGCCGTCATTGTCGACACAGACCAGGCCATCGTTGTCATCGCCCAGAACCCGCCCGGGCCAGTTCAATCGCAGCAGGAGGCGGTGGGGGCGGGCAATGGTCAGCGCTTTCTCGATGCTGCGCGCAGACTGGGTGACCAGGTGCTTGAGAGCGGGTTGTTCGGCGACATCGACGCCGGTCAGGTCGAGCATGCCCACGCACAGACCGTCGGGTCCGAAGATGGGCGCTCCTGCGCAGCTGAAGATACCGGTGTCGTTGTAGAAGTGCTCGCCCCGGTGCAGCCACACCGGTTCGTGTTCGGCCAGTGTGGCGCCTATGGCCGTGGTGCCCACAGCGGATTCCGAGAGGTCCACGCCTACGCGCGCGATCGCGGCCGCCTGCGGGTTGTTGCGGTCTACCGGGCCGTCCACATCGATCACCGTGCCATGCGCATCGGTGAGGATGGCGAAGTAACGGGTGTGCACCATGGCCCGTGAAAGTGATCGGATCACGGGACCCGCCGCCTGCACCAAGGGCCGGCTGGCGTCGAGTGCGTGTTGCATCGCACCGGTCGAGACGGGCTCGAAGCTCACCCGTTGTCGGGGGTCTTTGCCTTGAGCCAGGCAGCGTCGCCATGAGCGTTCGATGGTGGGCGCCAACCAAGGCGAAGGCGCCGATTGCCGGGCTTCCAGCACCGACAGGCGCGCGCGTTCGATCAGGGCCAGGCGCTGTTCGTGCGGTGTCGGGTTCGAAGGGTGTGTAATCACGTCTGCCTCTGAGGTGGATGGGCGCTGGAACACGAGTGTTGCAGACTGCGACAGCCTTGGGTCACATGAATGCTGTCTGCACGTTTGAATAGCTTCTCCGCAAATCACGTGCCACGGTGCAGGGCTTACCCCAATGCAGGGCATCCGACGTCACAGGGCGTCCCCAGGCTGTCTCTGCCGGACGGCCAGCGCGCCTTGCAGGTCATAACCGCGCCGGAGTCCAGGCTTTTGAGGGCGGATCCAGCCAGTGCAAGTGGACTCGGAGCCGCGGCCTTCCGCCCCTCTTTGGGCGGCGCGAAGATCTGCGGCTCGTTAACTCGCCCTCAGCAGGTCCTTGGCCGGCCCCACCTGTATGTCTCTTGGCAGCGGCACAGCGTTCTTCACCGCCAGCACTTCGGCCATGATGCTGACCGCGATCTCGGACGGCATCTTACTGCCGATGAAGATACCGATCGGGCCACGCAGCGGGGCCAGGCCGGCCTCGGTCTTGTCGAAGTGCTCGATCATCCGCGCGCGGCGCGCCTCGTTGTTGCGCCGCGAGCCGATGGCGCCAACATAGAACGCGTCGGTCTCCAGCGCTTCGAGCAGGGCGAGGTCGTCGAGCTTGGGGTCGTGGGTGAGCGCGATCACGCAGGTGCGGCGGTCCACCTGGAACTCACGCACCACGTCGTCGGGCATGCCCGCGTTCACGTTGACGCCCGGCACTCTCCAGCCCCCCCGGTATTCCTGGCGCGGGTCGCACACGGTCACCGCGAAACCACAGAACAGGGCCATGGTCGACAGGTACTCGGTGAGCTGCCCGGCGCCGATCAGCAGCATGCGGTATTCGGGGCCGAAGGTGTTGTGCAGCCAGGTGCCGTCGTCGCTCAGGGCGGTGGGCTTGTCACAGGGGTGGAGCTGCACCTGGCCGGAGGCAATCTGGGTGCGCCGCTCCACCAGCCGGCCTTCGGTCAGTGCTTGCACCAGGGCATCGAGCTGATCGGCATCGGGGCTGAACTCGAGCAGCAGCTCCAGCGTGCCGCCGCAGGGCAGGCCGAAGCGGTGCGCCTCGTCGGCCGTGACGCCATAGGTGACGCGCTCGGGCGGGCCTTGGGGAATGTCGTGGGTGATGCCGGCGGCGGGCTGTGCCCCGGTGGGCGCGTTGGCTCGGCTATATCGGTAGATCAGGTCGTCTTCGATGCAGCCACCCGAGACCGAGCCGACCACGGCGCCGGTTTCACACAGTGCCATGATGGAGCCGACCGGGCGCGGCGACGAGCCCCAGGTGCGGATCACGGTGGCGAGCAGGGCGCGCTGGCCGCTGCGGCGCCACTGCAGCAGGTGGCGCAGGACGGTGAGGTCCAGGTTTTCCATGAATGCGTCTCCCGTTGCA
>JBIIQD010000497.1:0-2942 GCA_044342265.1 Hydrogenophaga sp.
ATCCTATGTCAGTTCGGCGGGCTCCGGGGCTAAAACTGCGTCACCAGTCGGGCCAAAGCGGACCTGCTCTCGCGCACGGCGACTCGTGGTTCTCCATCGGCAGCGTGCCATTGGCCCCGGTGGGCAAGGTGCTCTCCGAAATGCGGTTCAGCAGAACCGCTGTGGCTGTCAACTGCGCGCGGCAGAGCCACACCCTCGCGCGCATGACCGACTTTGCCAACGACCTCATCGACGCCTGCCAGGTGCTCGCCCACACCGCCAGCGGCCAGCGCACCCCGCTGGCGCAACGCATCTTCCGCACGCCAGACGAATGGGGCGATACCGCCACCGGCGCGGCGCGCTACCTCAGCGACGACGGCTTTGCCACCTTCGCCAGCTACTTCAAAGCCAACCTGCAAACCCTGCTGCAACAGCGCGACACCAGCGCATCGGCCGGGCGGCCCGCGTTCTTTCACGGCTACGGCGTGCCCACGCCGCGGCCCCCGGGCGTGTTCCCCGGCAGCAGCCTCGTGGGCCCCTGGCTCTTCAAAGCCGTGGCGGCCTATGCCATTCCCGAGGCCGACTATCTGCCCGTGGGCAGCGAACTCATCCGCCGCTTCAACGCGCTGGGCAACGAATGCGCGGCCGACACCGCGCGCTTTCCCAACCTGCACTTCCTGGACACCACGGCCATCCCGCTGCTGCCTGCCGCCCTGGGCGCCCCAGTTGACAGCGGCGACTGGATCAACGAGATCCACCTCAACCGCAACGGGCTGAAGAAGTTCTCACCGCGGTATGCGGCGCTGGTGGAACAGGTGTTGCAGCAGCAGGGGTTGCCGGCGTGAGGCAAACGACCAGATTCAACGAAGATCGTCGAGGAACTCAGAGCTGGGTTTCACGCAAGTGATCAGCAGCCGATCCCGGGCGCGGGTGCAAGCCACATAGAGCAGATGGCGCTCGGTGTTGTAGACCTCTTCAAGGTCGGCTTCGTCCATCACGCTCTCAATGCGCGACTGCAATGGCAGCACCTGGTCGTCGCAGGCGATCACCGCCACTGCTCGAAACTCCAGTCCCTTGGCCAGGTGCATGGTGCACAGCGACGCTTCGCCCGGTGTTGTTTCCACATGGTCGTCCAACACGCGATACGCCAGTCCGGCGGCTTTCAGCGCCGCTTGCGCGCGTTCATGCTGGGCTTCTGAACGAGTTACCACCGCCAGTTCATGTGGGGCATAGCCCGCCTTGAGCAAGGTGTTGAGCCAGGCAGCCACCGCACCAGCTTCTGCGCCTTCATCCAAAAACGCCTGGATCGTCGGTGCTGGACCGTTGAATATGGACACCGTGCCCTTGCGCGTCTCGGCGTTGCCGTCCATGTCAGACACTTCTGGTCCCAGCAGGCGATCAGCCTGTTGACGAATCTGGTGCGAAGTACGGTAGTTGATGTTGAGCGTGCGCGAACGTCCGCGCACATCCACCCCGAGCGACTTCCATGAGAAAGGCTGCTGAAATATGCGCTGCCCCAGGTCGCCCGCAAAGAACAGGCTGTTGGGCCGCACGGTGCCGCTGCTGTCGGGCGCCACACCGGCCATGGCCGCCAGCATGCGCAGCTGGCTCACGCTCACATCCTGCGCCTCGTCCACCACCACGAACTCAAACGGCGGATGCTTGAGCTGCGCCAGCTTGCTTGCCAGCTCGGTGAACTGCCGCGCCTGGGTCATCAACCCCGCCGCGTTCAGACGGCTTTGCGCCCCTTCAAACACCTGCCACAGCGCCTGGCGCTGCGCTTCGCTCAGTCGCGTCTTGCGACCCAGTCGCTTCACGTCACGGTAGTCGTCCCAGCTGGTCAGCTGCCAGGCGTCCACCACATCGGCCCACTCGCCCAGCACAAAGTTCAAAGTGAAGCGGCTCAGCAAGGCGTCCGGTTGCTCCGCCTTCATCTTGTCCAGAGCCTCGCTCACAGCGGCGCGCACGTCGCTGGGTGTGGCCAGGCGCCGCTTGGGTTGGCTCTTGTCGCGCAGGCGATCCATCAGCCGTCGCCCCATGCCGTTCACGTCCACCACCTCCAGCCGCTCTGCCAGCCGCGGCTGGTGGCTGATCAGGCAGTTCATCTTGTTGCGCAGGGCGTTCGCCAAGGGATCAGAAAACGTGGTCAGCCAAACCCGTGCATCCGGGTTCAAGCGCGCCAGCATCACAGCGCGGTGCAGCGCCACTATGGTCTTGCCCGTGCCGGCCGAGCCGGAAACGCGGGCCGCGCCATTGAAGTCGCGCGCAACAAACTGCTGTTGCGACGGGTGCAGAAAGATCGACCACTTTTCCCACGGGTAGTTGAGCGCCTGTTCCAGCTCTTCCAGGTCGTTCATCACACGGAAGCGGCGCTGCGCGTCCGGGTGGCTGAACGGGTCTGCCGTCTGCGCAACCGCTATCACCTGTGGCTTGCCACCTGTGGCCAGCTCCAGCAGGGCTTCGGCCGCTTCTGCGGGCAGGTGTTCGGCCAGAGTCAACAGACTGTCTTCATCCGCCTGTTTCACATCGGCCAGCCATTCGCCCGGCACGCCGTAGGCCATCAGGTCCTCATCGGTCAGACCCTTGAACAGCAAACGCTTGGTGTGGGCTGCCGGAGCAGGCGCCGGCACGCTGGTGACATGCTCGACCACCCGTTCCCGGATTTCCACCCACTGGGCTGCGCCCGTGCTCGGGTGCGTCTCCAGCCGGCGCCGCTCGGCCCACTTGTATGCCTTGTCGTGGTGGTCCGCATAGCAGAGCAGGAAGCTGCTCTCGGTCTTGTGGACGATCAGGCGCAGGTCGCTGCCCACCCGCACCGACCAGAAATGCTTGTCCTTGGACTTGTCAATGCGGTGGAACTTTAGCCCCGGGCTGGCCGGGTTCTGCTGCAGGTCAAATGCCGTGATTTTGATCGCCTTCTGTTCGTCGGCGGTCAAACGGGAAAGGCTGTCAGTGAAGGTGTC
>JBIIQD010000032.1:0-11385 GCA_044342265.1 Hydrogenophaga sp.
CCAGACTGCGACCAGCCCGGCAACCCAATCGTTTCACCGAAGCGGGGCGGTGGCGCGCATGCTGGGCATGCCGGTAGCGACTTTGCGCGTGTGGGAGCGACGCTATGGTGTATGTCATCCAGCGCTGACACCGAGCGGTCAGCGACGGTACTCCGACGACGATGTGCGGCGGCTGGCGCTGATCAAACAGTTGACTGAGCGCGGTCATGCCATCGGCAGCCTTGCGGCGCTGGACATGCCGACACTGCAGAGCGTGGTCGCAACACATGCGCAAACGCGGGCAGTGGCAACGCGGTCCTACAACGTGCCATCGGAAGGAATTGCTGCGCCGGCGGTGGAGGCTTGGCGCCTGGCAGTGATCGGTCGTGCACTGGGTTTCCGCATTGAACGGACGGCCTTGCTGCGTCGGTTGGAGCGGCCTGTGGTGTTGTTGGGGCCTTTCGACAATGTCGAGCAGGCGGCAGCTGCCTTGCAAGGCTCGGAGCTCGACGCCTTGCTTTTCCACGAGCCTCAACTGCACGGTGGCTGGCGGGCTGCTATCGAGGCCGCGGCGCCGGGCTTTGCGCGAGTGCCTACAGCGGTGCTGTACAGCTTTGCAGCCGATATCGAGTGTGAGGCATTGGCCACAGCGGGCACGGCCTTGCTGCGGGAGCCGCAGCCTGACGCGGTATTGGCGCAGTGGTTGAACAGCCTCTCCCAAAGAGCTGCCGCGGCGTCGCAGCCTGCGGCAGACCTGATGGCGCCCGGGATCGAACCTGTGCCGCCACGCCGCTGGGACGACGCAGCGCTGGTTGGTTTTGCGAGCCTGTCACCAACGATTGCCTGCGAGTGCCCGCGCCATGTGGCTGAGCTGCTGATGCAGCTCTCGCATTTCGAGGCCTACAGTGCAGAGTGCGAGCACCGCAACACAGCCGACGCCAAACTGCACGCCTACTTGCGCCAGGTCGCCACCGCCTCGCGCATCCGTTTCGAAGCGGCACTCGACCATGTCGCCTTGCACGAAGGGCTGCTGCTGCCATCACCAGCGAAGGCCAACGATGCGGCGGTGGCGGCGCATGCACCGCGCGCCAAAGTCAGTGTTGCCACAAGCGCAGACAGTTCAACATGAACTGATCCCGCAATGCCGTCTGCCGGCCATCACCGTGGCGGCTCTTTTGAGTCTTTCACCGAATTCGATTCTCGCCATGCAGGGGTTGCTGGAATCTTTGCGACGGGTTCACGATGTGGTCGTATCTCGAATGAAGGACGCAAGCCTCTCAGGTTTGTCGATCGATGGGTCGCTCGCTCAGTGATGCTCAAGCCTGCTCGCTCGTGCTCTAATCCGCCAGGTTTTTTACGGGCACTTTCCGATCATGTTGTCGCTGCAGGACATCCTCTTTTCACAAGGTTTTGGAACCCGACGGGTGTGCTGCGGTTTGGTGCAACAAGGGCTGGTTCAAGTGGGCCAAACACGGCAGGTATGCACCGACCCCACGGATCTCTTTGAAGCACAGGGTCTGGTGTTCTGGGTGCAGGGCATGCGCTGGGAATACCACGCATTGGCCTACCTGATGTTGCACAAGCCAGCCGGTTTCGAGTGTTCGCACAAGCCTGGAGCTCACCCAAGTGTCTACACCTTGCTGCCCGGACCTCTGCGGCAACGGGGGGGTGGGGCGGCGGCCGGAGTTCAGGCGGTTGGACGGCTGGACCACGACACCACCGGCTTGTTGCTGTTGTCCGACGACGGGAAGTTCATCCACCGGATGACTTCGCCCAAGCACCATGTGCCCAAGGTGTATCAGGTGCAGGTCAAGCACCTCCTGAACGATCAGCAGCTGGAGCGTTTGAGACAGGGCGTGGTGCTGGACGACGATCCTGTGCCAGTGCGCGCAGCGGCGTGCCGGGCGGTGGCGCCGTTGCACCTGGAGTTGACGCTGACGGAGGGCAAGTACCACCAGGTCAAGCGGATGGTGGCAGCGGTGGGCAACCGGGTGGAGGCCTTGCACCGGTCATCGATCGGCCCCATCGGGCTGCAACCTGAACTGGCGCCTGGGCAATGGCGATGGTTGTCTGAGACCGAGGTCGCTGAATTGAGCCGCAAAGTGTGAGCAGTGGCTTGCTCAGCGGCTCATCGCCGTCAGAGCAGGTCACCCTTGCGGCTGTCCAGAGGCACCAGGAAAGAATTGTCTTGCCACTGCGAGCCCAGGTCACTGACCCGTGAATCCGCGCCCGACGTGCTGGCTGGCCAGGTGGACAAGGGACTGAATTCGCTTTGGCGGCTGTTTCGCTGGCGAGAAATCGCCGAGCGCAAATTGGCGTGAGCGGCAATGATGGCGCGCTCTTCCAACTCGCGTTCACGCATGGTCTGGGCTGTCGGTGTTTCTCCGAGGAACTCAACGCGAATCTCGGAAACGGTGGGCATATTGGCGGAGCGGATCACCCAGTAAGGCAGGCCGCACTGTGTCAACAACGAATGTTTGATCTGGCGGGTGGATTTCGGAATGCCCGCCCGACCTGGAACGTCAACACAGCCGACCACCCGACCGTCTGGTTTGCAGACGGTGAAGGTGCAATACACGCCCCCCAACAGGCGGTACCAGTCCATACCTTCCTGTTTTTCACGCGGCAAGGTGAACCGCGTGACTGGCAGCTTGATCATCACCTGATGGTCGTAAAAGGCGCGCGACAGCCAGTGCCACACCTGAAGTTCCTCGGTGTTGGCAATGGCGCGGGTGTCCAGTGGCCACTTTTTGGGGATTCTTCTGCGAACCCGGGCCTGGCGCTCTTGCCAAGCCCGATACAGCAGCGCCCCGCCTGCCACAAGGACGGGCGCCAACGCGGCCAGCAGCCAGGGTTCGCTCAAGAAAGACATGGGTGGAGCACAGGGTATAAAGTAAGCAAATGTAGCGATTAGGGCGTATCACTGCGGGCCACTGTCGCTTTCAGGCACACCGATTCCGTGACTTCTTTGGTGGTTGCGGGGTTCTTGCGAGCCATCCGACGCCAGCGAACCTGCCTGGAGGCATGACTTGTGCGCAACAGGAAGGTCTGTAACAACCTTCTTGTGTAGCAAGGCGACAGCAAGGACAGGAACCCCATATGAGGTCCCACACACGAGCAAGCCAACGATTTTGCCCGCGCTGACGGCGGACGTACATCCCGTAAACAGGTGAAGCGAGACGTCAGCGGCTTGTCCTCAAGAGGGTCACGATCGATGCGGTCAACTGCGCGGGTTGGTCCCTGTGCGGGCTGTGACCGCAGTCTGACAGGGCTACTGTGATGGCGTCAGCCACCCTGGAGCGCAAAGTCTGCACCTGTTCCATGCTGCCATATGGGTCGTCCACTCCCTGCAGAGCCAGCACTGGCGCTGCTATCGATCCACACTGCGGGCGGATGTCAAATGACCGGAATTCGGGACTCAGCCATACATCGTTCCATTGCCAGAATGCGTTGTCCACATCCTGGTGGTATCTTGCCAGTCGGTGTCGCAAACCTTGCTCGCTGCGGTCGTGGGTAAAAGCCTGGCGTGCCTGGTCGATGGCTTTGATCGACATGTCCTCGACAAACAGGTGCGGCGCCATCACGACACAGGCGCTGACCGGGTGGCGGCTGGCGTGCAGCAGCGCAATGGTGGCGCCATCCGAGTGACCGACCAGCACCGGCGCACGGATGCCCAACCGCTCAAGCAACTCGGGCAGCACGTCCAGCGCTTCCCGGTGCATATAGTCTGGTTCGTGGCGCCCGACATGCCAGAACCCTTCAACCCGTGCTGGCCCTCTGACATCGGGAACTGGGTCCGACAGGCCATAGCCGCGCCGCGAGTACAGCCATCCAGCCCTGCCCGTCGCCGCGCACAGATCTCCCGGCCAGTCCTGGCCCCGCTGAGTCCACATGGCAACACTGCCCAGACCTTCGTGCAAGAAGAGCAAGGGGGCTCGGTCAGCGGGACCTGGAATATGGCGGATTTCCAGCCGCGTGCCGTGAATCTCTGTGCGTTCCAATCGGTTCTCCTTGGCGTTTGACCCGGCCACGGGATGTGAAACCCTGTATTCTGGCCACATGAATCTGTTGTTTGATTCCTTTTGGCGCGCGGTCGCCTACTGCATGCATCCGCGGGTGATCGGTCTGTCGTTTCTGCCGCTGGTGCTGATGGTGGCGCTGTCTTTTGGTCTGGGCTATTTCTATTGGGAGGGGGCTGTCCAGTCCGTGACCCAGTGGCTGCAGACCTACGAGCTGGTGCAGAGTTTCCTGGCCTGGCTGGACACCATCGGCCTGACATCTTTGCGCACGGTGTTCGCCCCGCTGATGGTCTTGGTGCTGGCGACGCCGGTGATCGTGGTGCTGTGCTTGTTGCTGGTGGCCTTGATGATGACGCCAGCCATGGTGGATCTGGTGGGGCAAAGGCGGTTTGCCCAGCTGGAGAAGAAACGGGGTGGGGCGTTGTGGGTCAGCCTCGCGTGGTCCTTGGGCTCAACATTGGTGGCGCTGCTGGCCTTGGTGTTGTCCATTCCCTTGTGGCTGATTCCGCCACTGGTCCTGATCCTTCCCCCGCTGATCTGGGGCTGGCTGACCTACCGGGTGTTTGCGTTTGACGCGCTGGCGGTGCATGCCAGCAGCACCGAGCGCAAAGCCGTCTTGCGGGAGCACCGAGGCAGCCTGTTGGCGATGGGTGTGGTCAGCGGCTATCTGGGTGCGGCGCCTAGCCTGCTGTGGGCCTCTGGCGCAATGCTGGTGGCGCTGGCGCCGCTGCTGGTGCCTGTGGCGATCTGGATCTATACCCTGGTGTTCGCCTTTTCTTCGCTGTGGTTTGCTCATTACACGCTCGCTGCCTTGCAGAAGATGCGGGCCACCGCCGCAGTGGAGGTGGTCGACCTTGCTTCGGCGCGCAAAGAGGAGTTGCCAGCTGTGCACACCCCGCCCATCAACAACGGACTGCCTCCGCCGCAGTTTTGACCCTTTCATGGAACAGACGATTTCCGCTTCGCCCGCCTTTGGCCTGATCATCATTGGCGACGAAATTCTGTCCGGTAAGCGGGCCGACAAACATTTGCCCAAAGTGATCGAACTCTTGTCTGAGCGCGGCCTGTCCCTGGCCTGGGCGCGATGCATTGGCGATGATCGCCAGCGGATCACCGCCGCCTTGCGCGATGCATTTGCCAGCGCCGATGTTGTGTTCAGCTGCGGTGGCATCGGCGCCACCCCGGATGACCATACCCGGCAGTGCGCGGCCGCTGCTTTGGGTCAAGCGTTGGTGCTGCATCCAGAGGCGCGTCAGCTCATCGAGCAACGCATGAAAGACGTGGCCGCTGAGAAAGGCGAGGTCTACGACCCGCAGCGCCCAGACAACGTGCATCGATACAACATGGGCGTGTTTCCTGCTGGCGCCCGCATCATTCCCAACCCCTACAACAAGATCCCAGGATTCAGCTGCGACGGTTTGGGTGGCGGCGTGGTCCATTTTGTGCCGGGTTTTCCGGTCATGGCCTGGCCAATGATCGAAGCCCTGCTGGATGGCACCTATGCGCATTTGCACCGCCGCGGTGCCTGGCAGGAACGTTCTGTGGTGGTGATGGGAGCGATGGAAGCCAGTCTGACGCCATTGATGGAGAGCATCGAGCGCGAGCATCCGGTCAAGGTCTTCAGCCTGCCCAGTGTCGATCATCCTGCGTACGGGCGGCACATTGAACTCGGTGTGAAGGGTGAACCGGCGGAGGTTGCAAAAGCTTTTGAGGCGCTGCTGGGTGGATTGCGCCAAGTTGGTGCTGAAATAGGCCCCGAATTGGTGCGATAAAAGAGCGCACATGTATGGTGCATAAGGGGCCCTGGGTCACGGCGGTACCTGCTTTGTTGGCCAACGCTTTGCGCATTGGATCAACCTTGTTGGGTGCGCTTGCTGCGCCATAATCCCCGGCGGCATTCGACCCCGGGCCCACCCGAGCAACGGGCCATGCAAGTGGCACAAAAACTGCTTCTTGTGCTTGTCGAGTTTCACTTCCACCCTTACCGCTACAGGAGTATTTGATGGCCAAGTCCGTCGCAGACGTGATGCAAATGGTGAAAGACAACGACGTCAAGTTCGTTGACTTCCGCTTCACTGACACCCGGGGCAAGGAACAGCACGTGACCGTGCCGATTTCTCACTTCGATGAAGACAAGTTCGTCTCTGGCCATGCCTTCGACGGCTCGTCCGTCGCCGGCTGGAAGGGCATTGAAGCCTCGGACATGCAGCTCATGCCCGACTCGAACACCGCCAACATCGACCCTTTTTTCGAAGAGACCACGCTGTTCATTCAGTGCGACGTGATCGAGCCGGGCGATGGCAAGGCCTACGATCGCGATCCACGTTCCATCGCCAAGCGCGCCGAGGCTTACCTCAAGGCGTCTGGTCTGGGCGACACCGCCTACTTCGGACCAGAACCCGAGTTCTTCATTTTTGACGGCGTGCGCTGGAGCAACGAGCCAGGTCGCGTGTTCAGCGAGATCGAAGAATACGAGGCGCCCTGGAACAGCGGCTCCAAGCTCGAAGGCGGCAACCGTGGCCACCGCCCAACCGTCAAAGGCGGTTACTTCCCCGTCCCACCGGTCGACAGCACGCAAGACATGCGCGCTGAAATGTCCCTGATTCTGGAAAGCCTGGGCATTCCCGTCGAGGTGTTCCACCACGAAGTGGCTGGCGCTGGTCAAAACGAAATCGGCACCAAGTTCTCGACGCTGGTCGAGCGCGCCGACTGGACCCAGGTGCTGAAGTACGTGGTGTGGAACGTGGCCAACGCCTATGGCAAGACCGCGACCTTCATGCCCAAGCCTTACGCCGGCGACAACGGCTCCGGCATGCACGTTCACCAGTCGATCTGGAAAGACGGCAAAAACCTGTTCGCCGGTGACGGCTACGCCGGCCTGAGCGATTTCGCGCTGTACTACGTGGGCGGCATCATCAAGCACGCTCGCGCACTCAACGCGATCACCAACCCCGGCACCAACTCCTACAAGCGCCTGGTCCCCGGCTTCGAAGCCCCGGTCAAGCTGGCTTACTCGGCCCGCA
The DNA here is from genome assembly GCA_044342265.1 of Hydrogenophaga sp. GTDB lineage: Bacteria > Pseudomonadota > Gammaproteobacteria > Burkholderiales > Burkholderiaceae_C > Hydrogenophaga. The sequence goes on from JBIIQD010000032.1 coordinate 7,022, forward strand.
ACCGCTCGGCCTCGATCCGCATCCCCTATGTGGCCAACCCCAAGGGTCGCCGCATCGAGGCGCGTTTCCCCGATCCTTCGGCCAACCCCTACCTGGCTTTCTCTGCCCTGATGATGGCGGGCCTGGACGGTGTGGAGAACAAGATCCATCCCGGCGAAGCCGCCACCAAAGACCTGTACCACCTGCCGCCCGAAGAAGACAAATTGGTACCGACCGTCTGCCACAGCCTGGACCAGGCGTTGGAGTACCTGGACAAAGGCCGCAGCTTCCTGACCAAGGGCGGCGTTTTCACTGACTCCATGCTGGACGCTTACATCGAGCTGAAGATGACCGAAGTGACGCGTTTTCGCATGGCGCCTCACCCGGTCGAGTTTGACATGTACTACAGCCTGTGATGCCGGACCCGCTTCGGCGGGTTTGATATTTCAGACAAGGACGGCCTGGGCCGTCCTTTTTTTTTGCCTTCGGTCAGGCAAGTGTTGGATTCCAGCGCCGCGATCAGCACCTTCCTGCCGTTTTTCGGAGATACTGAAAAGTGATATCGATTGCGCCGCTGGCGCCTGGAGTGTCCGTGTTGCCCCATTCTTTGTTTGTTTTCCCCGCCCGCTTGTTCGTTTTTCTGGTTTCAGCCAGCTGTTTGGTGCCTGTGTCGGCGCAGGAACGCATCTTTCGCTGCGGTAACGAATACACCAACAATGCGACCGAAGCGAAGGCGCGGGGGTGCAAGCCCATGGAGGGCGGAAACATCACCATCGTGCAAGGCACATCGCCACAGGCCGCCGCAGTGCCCAAAGCCGCCTCGCCTTCGTCGCCGAAGACCTCTGCCCGCAGCGACTCGCAAGAACAGCGGGCACGCGACAGCGATGCGCGTCAAATTCTTGAGGCCGAATTGCGTAAGGCGGAACAACGGCTGTCCCAGGCGCAAAAGGCCTACGCCGGAGGGCAGCCGGAGAAAGAAGGCATTGAGTCTCGCAACCACCAGCGGTATCTTGACCGGGTGGCTGAGCTCAAGGAGTCCTTGACCCGTGCTGAAAGCGATGTCAGCGGACTTCGACGTGAGCTGGGCCGCATGGGGGGTCCGCCGCAAGCACCGTCCGCCGGACCGAACAGCGAAAATGCCGCAAAATAGACTGCTTGACAAAGCCCATTTCAACCATTCCTTCGGCAACCCAGTCCGATACCCCCGCGCCCGTCAGTGAGTCACTGCACCCGTCAGGAGTGCAACACCGCTTCCAGTCTTTGGATCTGCTGGCCACCCTGGTGGCCGTGGTGGGGTCCGATGGTCAAGTCCTGTTTGCCAACGCAGCGCTGGAAGATGCCCTGGGCATCTCGCGGCGAAGCATCGGTGGCGCGCTGCTGCAAGAGAGTTTTACGGAGCCGCAGCTGCTGGAAAACGCACTCTCGGGCGCGCGCGTGAATCAGTTTGCGGCGCTGCGCTATGACGCTTGGCTCAAACGCGCGATGCACGAACCTTTGCCGGTGCACGTGGTGGTCGCCCAGACCGACACTGTCGGTGAGGTCATCGTCGAGCTGTTGCCGCTGGAACAGCAAACGCGACAGGAGCGCGAGGAGCGCCTGATTGACCAGGCGCAAGCGAATAAGGAGTTGATTCGCAACCTGGCCCATGAGATCAAGAACCCCCTGGGCGGCATTCGCGGTGCGGCGCAGCTGCTGGAGCTGGAGCTGGACAGCAAGCATCTGTCCGAATACACACAGGTCATTATTCATGAGGCCGATCGGCTGCAGTCGCTGGTCGATCGGCTGTTGGCGCCGCACCGGCGTCCGCACGTGGTGGGTGACGTCAACATTCACGAAGTCTGCGAACGCGTGCGGGCGCTGATCGTGGCAGAGTTTCCGCGCGGACTGCGGGTGGTGCGTGACTACGACACGTCCATTCCCGAATTCCGCGGCGACAAGGAACAGTTGATTCAGGCGGTGCTGAACATCGCTCACAACGCGGCCCAGGCGTTGTCCGATCGCATTGCAGCAGGCGGCGCGCATATCACGTTGCGCACGCGCGTGGGACGGCAGCTCACCTTTGGCAAGCAGCGCTATCGCCTGGCACTGGAATTGCATGTGATCGACAATGGGCCTGGCGTGCCCACATCGATCAAGGATCGCATCTTTTTTCCCCTGGTATCGGGGCGCGAGGGTGGGTCGGGACTGGGGCTGACCCTGGCGCAGACCTTTGTGCAACAGCACCATGGATTGATCGAATGTGAAAGCGCGCCGGGCCACACGGATTTCAAGTTGTTGATCCCGTTACCCTGAAACCTACACGCCTCGACCGAGGAAGGGAAGAAGCCCACATGAAGCCGATCTGGATAGTGGATGACGACCAATCGATCCGCTTCGTTCTGGAGAAAGCGCTGCTGCGCGAAAACCTTCCTACACGCAGCTTCACCAACCCGCAAGAGGTGCTCAAAGCGCTGATCGACACGAGCGAGGCTGAAGGTCCGCAGATTCTGGTGAGCGACATCCGTATGCCCGGTGGTTCTGGGCTGGACCTGTTGGAGAAAGTTAAAGCAAAACTGCCTGGTCTGCCTGTCATCATCATGACGGCTTTCTCTGATCTGGACAGTGCGGTCTCGGCGTTTCAGGGCGGAGCCTTCGAGTATCTGCCCAAGCCATTTGACCTACCCAAGGCAATTGAGCTGATCCACCGCGCGGTCGAAGAAAGTCAGCGTGAGGAGGTCTCGCAGGAGTCTGTGGCGGGAGCGCCCGAGATGCTGGGCCAGGCGCCTGCGATGCAGGACGTTTTCCGCGCGATCGGCCGCCTGTCGCAGAGCCAGGTGACGGTGCTCATCACCGGCGAGTCGGGTTCCGGCAAGGAGCTCGTGGCGCGCGCACTGCACAAACACTCGCCGCGCGCGGGCGGTCCTTTTGTGGCAATCAACACGGCGGCGATTCCCAAGGACTTGCTGGAGAGTGAGCTGTTTGGTCATGAGCGTGGCGCGTTCACCGGCGCGCAGACCATGCGCCGAGGTCGCTTTGAGCAGGCCGAGGGCGGTACCTTGTTCCTCGACGAGATTGGCGACATGCCGTTTGATCTGCAAACGCGTTTGCTGCGTGTACTCTCCGATGGGCACTTTTACCGCGTCGGCGGACACAGCGCTGTCAAGGCCAACGTGCGTGTGATCGCAGCCACGCATCAGCATCTGGAGCAACGCGTCAAAGAAGGCGCTTTTCGCGAAGACTTGTTCCACCGCTTGAATGTGATCCGGCTGCGATTGCCGGCGCTGCGTGAGCGGCTTGAGGACATACCGATGCTCACGCGCTTTTTCCTGCAGCAAAGCGCCAAACAGCTGGGCGTGGAGCCCAAGCGAATCTCGGATCTCGCACTGCGCCTGCTGGGCGGTTTCGATTTTCCGGGCAATGTTCGCCAGCTGGAGAACGTGTGTCATTGGCTCACCGTCATGGCTCCGTCACAGGTGATCGAAGCCAAAGACCTGCCGCCCGAAGTGCTGGCCATGGTCGCCAGCGCAGTGCCGCAACCTTCAGCCAGCGCGGTGGAGGTGATCACAGCCACGCCAGCCGTGTTCTCGGCCGTACCCCCACCGGTGCTGGTGACGGCACCAACTGCTAGGGCCGAGCGGGTCCTGTCAGTGTCGGAAACCGCACCAGATCCGATGTCTTCGTCGAACGTTGCCGACGAGCCGGTGGCCGCGTTGTCAGCCTGGGAAGCCGGCCTTCACGCGGAAGCGCGGTCTCTGCTGGAGGCTGGACGCACCGATGTCTGGGACGTGCTCACCCGCCGTTTTGAAACCGGATTGATCCTCACGGCGTTAGCCAACACGCGCGGCCGCCGCATCGAAGCTGCCCACAAACTGGGCATCGGCCGCAACACCATCACCCGCAAAATTCAGGAACTGAACCTGGAATGATCGGTTTCACTCCAGCGTCAGCAGCACCGGGGCGTGGTCGCTGGGCTGAGGGTTCTTGCGTGGCGTGCGGTCAACATTGCAGGCCTTGGCGCGGGCCTTGAGCGCATCGGTGATCAGGATGTGGTCGATGCGCATGCCGCGGTTTTTCTGAAATCCCAGCATGCGGTAGTCCCACCAGCTGAACGTCTTGGGCGGGTGCTCGAACAGCCTGAGGGCGTCGTGCAGGCCCAGACTTACCAGACCCTGCAACTGCGTGCGTTCTGCGGTGGTGCAGTGAATGGTCTCGTGTAGACCGACTGGGTCCCAGACGTCAGCATCATCGAAGGTGATGTTGTAGTCGCCCATGAGCACCAGCTGCGGGTGCTCAGCAATCTCGGCGCGCACCCATTCGCGTATCGCGTCGAGCCAGCGCATCTTGTAGGCGAACTTGTCGCTGCCTGGCTCCTGCCCGTTGGGGAAGTAGGCCCCGATTACCCTTAC
>JBIIQD010000595.1:0-2926 GCA_044342265.1 Hydrogenophaga sp.
CAAGCCGGCCGAGACCGGGATGATCATGGAAGAAATCCGGCGCTTCGACGACACGCCGAACCGCGAAGCCGACGTGCGCCACGACATCCGCTGGCTCAGCGCGGGGCAGACGTTCGAGCTGTAAGCCGCCCGACGACATCGGGCCAGAACTGGTGCGATGACCATTCATGCAGTAGCATATTGGTGATTTAACACCAATGTGAGAACGCCATGAGCCGCTTGACCATCACCCTATCTGAAGCGCGTTACAGAGCATTGAAGGGCGCGGCTGCCCAACGCAGCAAGACCATTGGGCAATTGATCGACGAAAGCCTTGAGTTCTACGGCATCAAGACACAGGAACAAGCGCTCGATCTGGTTCGACAGGCCAGGGCAAGTAGCGGGTTGAAAGACGCACAGGCGATGGCGCTGGCGCTCGAAGAGATCGGCGCCGCGCGCCGCGCGCCGTGAAACCCATCTACATCATCGACACCAATGTCGTTGTCGCCGGTCTGATCAGCTCACAAACCGACTCTCCTGTGGTGCGCATCCTGGACAATATGTTGAGCGCGGCGTTCCCGTTTGTTGTGTCCACGGCCTTGCTGGCGGAGTACCGCAACGTACTGCTGCGACCCAAACTCACCAAGCTGCATGGGTTGAGCGCCGAGCAGATCGACATCGTGTTGACCGAACTGGCCCAACACGGCATCGTGCTGACACCTCAAGCGAGCCAGACGGTACTCAGCGCGCCAGACCCAGGTGATCAGTTCCTTTGGGATCTGCTTGCGCTCAGACCCGATCTCATGCTGGTCACGGGCGACCAGCGTTTGTTGCAAGACGTCAGTATGGGACAGCGCGTCATCGCGGCGCTGGCCCTGGCTTCACGACTTCAGCAATGAACCCCCAGCCCTTGCCAAAGCCGCTGACAATTTTTGTCGTCAGCGCAGTCGGTGACAAAAAATTGTCAGCGACTTGCGGACACAGAGGACACAAATCGTCACCCGCAGTGTGCAAAGCGTGAAAAAGCACGCAAAAAACCGGCTTGTTCAAGCTGGCACGCTCCCTGCAATGGAGTACACGTCCTCAACCCACAAACCCCTCAAGGAGTTTTTCAATGAAGCGTTCCATGCAAAAAGGTTTCACCCTGATCGAACTGATGATCGTGGTGGCCATCATCGGTATTCTGGCTGCAATCGCCCTGCCGGCCTATTCGGATTACACGGCCCGTGCTCAAGCATCGGAAGCCCTGACGGTGACCGAAGGCCTGAAGAAGGACATCGGCGTACATTACGCAGAGAACAGCGTCTACCCGCCCGCTGGCGACCCCATCATCGTTGATGCGCTGCTGCTGGATGGCAAGTACTTCGCGGCGGGTGGTGTTGTGGTCGCACCAGGCACGGCCGTCATCAGCGTAACGTTTGATGATGGCCAGCTGACAGGCCAGACGATGACCATCACCCCGACCGCCACGGCCACCCAGATCTCTGGCTGGACTTGTGCTGGTTTGACCCGCACCACGGCCATTCCGTCCGGCTGCCGTTGATCTGGTCTTGCTTGAAAAAGCCCCTTTCGAGGGGCTTTTTTCCGTAGGTCGTCTCTTGGTCGATGGGGAGAGAAACCGCATGATGTCTTCACGAGCAAAAGTTGGTTTGCGCGCTGCGGCCTGGCACATGTCCGCCAGTGTTTTTGTGGCGCTGGTGATGGCGGCCATCGTGTTTGCGGTCTGGTATCCGTACCCCCACCGGGCCATGGCGGGCGGTACAGAGCTTTTCTGGCTTGTGATCACAGTGGATGTCATTTGTGGGCCGCTCCTCACTGCGGTAGTGTTCAATCCAGCCAAGCCGCGCCGTGAACTGGTGGTGGACTTGGGCCTCATCGTGCTAATTCAACTGGCCGCGCTCGGATATGGGATGCATGCAGTGACCACCATGCGGCCCGTGGCCTTGGTTTTTGAAGCGGATCGATTTGTGTCGGTTGCCGCTGCTTCGATTCCCAAGCGCGAACTGGACCAAGCGCCCGAGCAATACGCCAAGCTTTCCTGGAGGGGCCCCATCTTGGTAGGTACACGCAAGGCCAAGGATGCAAACGAACAGCTGCAGAGCATCGACCTATCTCTTCAAGGGCTGGAAACCAGCATGCGACCCAGCTGGTGGCAGCCTATTGAGACCAGCCTGACAAATGTGAGAGCCAAGATGAAGCCGGTGGATGCATTGCGTTCTTCGGTGTCTGAGACCCAGCAATCTACACTCGATAGGGCGGTCAAACAAATTGGGATGGACCGACGTTCGCTTTACTACCTTCCCTTGGTCAGTTCGCTGGTCACCAACTGGATCGTTCTCTTGAACACCGATGGAGCTATCGTCGGGTACGCGCCTGTCGACGGATTCTGAAATCGACGTTTCTTGAGAAAGGAAATCCCGGCTCAGCCCGGTGCCGCCACAAAACTCTCGCTCTTCCCCTCCCCCCGCTTCTCCATCAACCGCAACCCGCCGATCGTCATCCCCCGATCCACCGCTTTGCAAATGTCGTAGACCGTCAGCAGCGCGGTGCTCACCGCGCTCAGGGCTTTTATCTCCACGCCGATCTGGCCGGTGCATTCGGCCCAGTAGCGAAGTCAGTGCGCTTTCAGCATAGCGCTGACCGCAAGCGCCGGCGGTTAAAGGTGTTTGTCAATCACTGCCGCCACAGTGTCCGGGTCGATATCACCGAGGTAGTTGTGGACGAGGATGTTGCGAAAGCCGCGTCATACAACACCTGATCCTGGGTCAGATCACCTCGGTTCCGTATGTGCCGGATGCGCTCAACAGCGTCCAGAATGTGCAGCGCGTACGGCTGCCAGGGTTTGGTCATAGCTCAAGCACCTCGCGCAGCACCTGATCGCGCACATGCCGGTTCAGTTCGTGCCCTGGACCACTTCCACCGGGCGTTGCAGCAATTGGGCGAGCTG
>JBIIQD010000498.1:0-2919 GCA_044342265.1 Hydrogenophaga sp.
CCATTGTCCGAGGTGTTGGTGGGGCCATGGCTGAAATGCGGATGCGCGTTGTGCACCGCCGGGGCGCCGTGCGTGGCCCAGCGCGTATGAGCGATGCCGGTGCCGCTGGCGATGGACTCAGCCTTGACTTGATCCATCAGCTCGGCCACCCGATCGGTGCTGCGCGCACGCCGAAGTCCGCTGCTGTACACCGCCACGCCACACGAGTCATAGCCACGGTACTCCAGGCGTTGTAAACCTTGAACCAGAACCGGGACCACATCCCGCCCAGAAACACCTGCCACGATGCCGCACATGAGTGACCTCTCTATTGATGGAGCCAATGAAGAATGATGGTAAGGATGACATAGAGAAATATGCAATCACAAGCAACTGATTCTTGGACTAATATTTCTCATTGTTGACATTTAAGCTTTTTATTTCATCATGAGTACATTTATGAAACAAGAGGCGCTCGATGCGACCGATCTTCGGTTACTGGATCTGCTGCAAAGCGACGCCAGCCGCAACAACCAGGAACTGGCTGCACTGGCCCATGTGTCTCCACCGACCAGCTTGCGGCGCATCAAGCGCTTGCGGGAACTGGGGGTGATCGAGCGCGAAGTGGCCTTGCTGCAACCCGACAGGCTTGCGCCCATGATCGGAAGCGGGCTGACCGCCCTGGTGGAAGTGAGCCTGGAGCGCCAAAGCGCTGAATACATGGACAGCTTTGAAGCCCATGTGCTGCCCGATCCGGCAGTTCAGCAGTGCTACCGCGTGAGCCCAGGGCCAGATTTCATGCTGGTGGTGCACACCACCGACATGCCTGCCTACCTCGCGTTGGCGCAGCGACTGTTCACCGCCAGCGCCAACGTCCGCAATGTCAAGGCCTTCTTCAGCCACAAGCGCGCCAAGTTTGACCCTCGATTGCCACTGTCGCCCGCCCCATAGACACCTCCGATGGGGTAGTAACAAAGGGTTAGTGGCGATTCTTTTTCGTAACACCCCCCTAGAATCCGCCTGAATCAAAATTCCAATCAATTGACAGGAGGTTGCATGTTGCCGCTTTGGATCGCTTTCGTGGTTGCCGTCGCCTTGGTGGCGGTCGGAGTGTGGGCCTACCGCCGCTATTTCCGAAAGGTATCGGGCCGAGAAGATCGGTACACACCCGAGCGCATCCTCACGCTAGAGCAAGTCGCCATGCTCGACTACCTGCGAGAGACCTTCCCTGATCAGGTTGTGTTGCCCAACGTATCGCTCAAGGACATGCTGTCCATCCGCCGCGCGGCAGACCGCCAGCGCGCCGGCGAGCGCCTGAGGACACAGAAGGTGGATTTTGTGGTCTGCGATGCAGAAGGTCGCCCGGTGTATGCCTTCGATGTCGAGCAATACCACCTCAGCGACGCCAAAGCCAAGACCCATCAGGTCAAGCTCAAGAACCGCATTCTCAAGACCGCTGGCGTGCGCTTTTTGTTTCTCAAGAATAGCATCCACCGCATGCCAGCCCCCAACGACTTCCGACGCCAGCTCGACCTCGCCGCACTGCCCCGCCCTAAAGCGCAGGACCGAGAGCCCGAAGAGAGCGTTCGCCAACAGCTCGAATCCAAGATGTCCGAATACGACAATTTGGCCTACCCGAGCACAGGGTTCAGAGAGTCCGAAATCATGGGCCTGAGCGGCCTGATGGGGCTGGGTGACGCCAAGGCCGACCGCAAGTCGAATCACGACCGGCAAATCGAAGCCGTGCGCCGACGCGCCTGATCAGCTTTTTCTCTTGACCGGTCGCTGCCAGTTGGGCAGCACCGCTTGTCGACCACGCGCCACGCTCAAGGCACCCGGCGGTGTGTTCCGGGTGATCGTCGATCCGCCCCCGACCGTGCCGCCAGCCCCGATCGTGACCGGCGCCACCAGCACACAATTGCTGCCCACGTGCACATCGGCCTCGATCACGGTACGGTGTTTGTTGGCCCCGTCGTAGTTGGCGGTGATGCTGCCGGCACCATAGTTCACCCGCTCCCCTACCGTGGCATCGCCCAGGTATGCCAGGTGGTTGGCCTTGGCACCATCGGCCAAGGTCGAGTTCTTGACTTCGACGAAATTGCCGATGTGCACCTCACGCCCCAGTTTCGCCCCGGGACGCAGCCGTGCAAACGGTCCGACCAGCGCACCCGCCCCCACCGACACACCAGCCTTCTCACCCTCAATGTGGGTGAACGGGTGAATCACCGCCCCCGCTTCTATCACTGCGTTGGCGATCACGCAGTTCGCACCGATACGAACGCCTTGGCCCAGCTCGACCCTGCCTTCAAAGAGGCAATTGACGTCGATCTCCACATCCTGGCCGCATTGCAGTTCGCCGCGCACGTCCAGTCGAGCTGGATCCGCCAGTCGAACACCCTGCTCCATCAGCGCCTGCGCCACCCGAGCCTGGTGCGCACGCTCCAGCTGCGCCAGCTGCAGCGGACTGTTGACACCAGCCACTTGAATGTCATCCCGGGTGATCAGAGCCTGCACCTTGTGACCGGCGTCCACCGCGTGGCGCACCACGTCCGTCAGGTAGTATTCACCTTGGCTGTTATCGTTGCGAAGCTTGGACAACAGGCTTCGCAACAGTGACGTTGGCACTGCCATGACCCCGCTGTACCACTCGGTGATGCGGCGCTGCTGATCGGTGGCATCTTTGTGTTCGACGATGCCCAATACGTCGGCCCCAGTCCCGGACCGCAGCAGCCGCCCGTAGCCGGTGGCATCGGCACCTGTGTCGACGCTCAACAGACTCAAGGTGCGTGCGTCGCAAAGCTCTAGCAGTGCCTGCAGCGTATCGGATTGAATCAGCGGCACGTCGCCATTGAGAATCAATGTCACGCCGTCGTCGGACAACACCGGCAATGCTTGCTGCACGGCGTGGCCCGTGCCCAGCTGCGGCTCTTGGCGCACAAA
>JBIIQD010000033.1:0-11309 GCA_044342265.1 Hydrogenophaga sp.
GTTCGGAAGTCATTGCACTGAATGCACCAACGAAAACGGCACCCGCAAGCGGGTGCCGTTGGGGAAGCTCGGCAAAGAATCAGGAGCCGCTGATCGGGACTGGCGCAACGACGACAGGGGCTGGAACTACCGGGGCAGGCGCAGCAGGAGCTGGTGGCGTCACAGGAGCGACCGTTGTGGGTGTACTACCACCGCCGCGGGTTTGGTCATACAAAAGACCCAGGCCAGCAGCGCCCAGCAGAAGCCTGCCGGGCGTGAACAAGCCGCCGCCTGCAGCACCGCCTCCGGCCCCGGCACCAGGATTGGCCGCCAGAAACGAGGTGCAAGCAGATTCCTGGATGGCAAGCGCCTGACCGCCCTGAATGGTGGCGGTGCAACCGCTGGCGAACTGTACGGTGGCCTTGCCGGCTGATGTGGTGAGAACCTGGGCGCCCTGTGGCAACGCCATGTTGGGTGTGGCGTTGGTCAGCTGATTGTTGGTGGTCACTGTCACGAGACCTTCCAACGACTTAATCGTTGCATAGGGCGCCTGCTGGGCCATCGCGGAAGTAGTGGCAGCGGATGCCAAGACGAGCGCGAGAAGTGAACGTTTCATGGAATGATCCTTTCAGTAGACGGGGCCGGAATTTGAGTCGAGTCGGCATCCATAGTAGTGAATTATTGTACACAGGGGAGAAATTGTCACCCTTTACGGCCCCATCTGACAGCTGACCACCAACGGGCCAGCGAATTGCTCGAGTTAGAAGGAACAGCATTTGGCAGTGGAGTAACTTCGGTCGGGGAGCGGTTATCCAGAATGGCCTGGGGTCGTTCCTGCACCAGCCTTGTCGCCTCTTGCTTGCCCAACAGTCGCTCCGCGATCCGCAGTGCGGGTTGCAGTTGGGGCCGCCGCCGGCCAGCCGAGTGGGCATCGCTGGCCAGAATGTGGGTGTGCCCATCTCCCAGGAAACGCTCGCCCCAGTATTGGGCCCGCCGGCCAAAAGCTCCCGTGAGAGCGCCTGCAGTCACCTGCATCCATGCGCCCTGATCGATCAGCCGCAAAAACACCGGGTAGTGGCTGTCTATCCAAGTGAGGCGCTCCGGATGGGTAATGACAGGGACATAGCCCGCCGCCACGAACGAAAACACCGAGTCTTCGAAACGCGGCGGCGGCGAAGTGTGTGAAGGCTCCAACAACAAATAGCGAGATCGGTTGAGGGTTGGCACCATCCCGGAGCGCAAGTCGGCGAGAAGACCTGGCACCAGATGAACGTCGGCGCCAACCACCAGCTTCAATGCCAGGCCCCGCTGGTCGAAGACCTGCTGCAAGGCCTGCCTTGCCCGCTCAATGCCCGGGCCATCATTCATGTACATCCCGGGGTAGATGTGCGGCGTGCAGGCCATGGTCTGGATACCGTCATCCACCGCGATGGCGGCCATCTCCAGCGCCACCTCCAGGGTGCGAGCACCATCGTCAATGCCTGGCAGGATGTGGCTGTGCAGATCGATCACCGAACGGCCCTCTGATCACCCGTCTCTGTGCGCGTCATTCTGACACCGTCCAGCATCAGCTCCCCCTGCGCACCCGCACGGGCCTCAACACTGTTGCCTGGCACCAAGGCCAGGGTGCTCGCCTGGCAGGCTTCTGGCACATCCAGAAAAAACGTCAATGGCATCCACTGCCGATCCGACGAAACCAAAGGTTTGGAACTCGCAAGCAGCTTCCCGCCGTTGGCACAGCTCACGGTCCACATGAAGCCGCCAGCGCCGCGGATATCGAGGGTTCGCACATCGCTGTCAAATCGGTAGCTGCCAGATGGCAGGAACAAATCGTGTTTCAACACCGGCGAGCCCAAGGCTTTCCCCGTGAAACGAATGCGCAGCACCTCTCCGCGGTCCTTGGCACCGATGCGGTCAATGTACGCTCCGGCACTTGGTGCCTGACCAGTGGCGAAGTCCCAATCAAACGTGTTGGGCACAAAATCACGTTCGAAGTCTCCGTTGTGAACCAGTTCGAGGGGGCGTTTCCACAGCTGCAGCCACAGGGCATGCGCATCCAGCCAGTGCCCTTCAAGCTTGAGCCCTCTCACAATCGAGAGTCCGGTGGACGTCTTGATGGCGTCGCTGACGACCATGTCGTTGAACACAACCAGCGCAGGCAAGAACGGCAGCTTCTCTGCTCGCATTGCGGCCACCAAGCCTTCTCCCCACTGCGGCTCGTTTCTTACCGCTTCGCGCATCACCGCCAACAGCGCCTTGTCCTGGCTGGACAACACCGCCAACCGCGCCAGTGCCCTCGAAGCCTCCAGATCGCGATGCTGCACGGACAAGCGGATCAGCCGAGGAACTGCCTGGCCCCATTCCATCCGGGACAACGCTTGTATGGACTGCTGCTGCAGCACCTCGGCACTTCGGGGAACGGCCCTGGCCAGCAAGTCCAGAAGCACCGCGCCCTCCATGCCGATGGCCTCTTGCGGCAAACCGGCATACCGCGCCATCGCAGCCATGGCCTGACTGTCACCGGGATTTGTCGCCACCCGCCTTCGCAAACGGTCCCATTCCGCGCCGGCAGGACCCACTCTCTCAGCCGGCGCGGAGCGCGTGCAGACCTCAAACCCTGTCCATTGCCGCGCATCACAGGCGTGCTGCAGATTGGCATTCAATGACATCTTGCCTATCCACAGGGCCAGCCCGACAAGGATCACGAAGCCAGCCCAGCCCAGCGGACCCATCGGATAAACATGGTGTTCAACACGCCGCGTCATGCCCGGTCACTCCGCATCGATGGCCGCCATTTGGGGGCCATTGGCGCGCGACACGAACTGCACCCGCAACCGGAAATCGCGCACTGTGACCTGTTGATTTCGATCCATCATGCGAAGCTGCACCAGGCCTTGTATGACGGGTCGTTCCTGGCTTGGCTTGAGATCGAACCGAACCTGACCCAGGCCAGTCACGTTGGCATCGCCGATGACCTGCCGATAGGCGCTGGCAAAACGTTCAGCGACCCCGTCTTGCTGGGTCGCCCGCGCCGCCCACCGCTGAACCCGATCAACCTGCCCCGTTTCCAGCAAGTGCAGAAGGTCTGCCAGAACTGGCTGGTAAGGACGAATGTCGGTGCTCGGTAAAGGGCCTTCCACCTTAGCCACGGCAAGAGACTCTCGCACCTCCTGCGTCACAGCAAGATCAACGGTCGGAGTGAGGCTATCCGCGGACGCCTCTGTCCATTTAGGAGTCTCTGGGATGGCGACCATGGCTACCTTGGACGCGGCCAGACCTTCCACAGAAGACGGATCTCGGCGCGGCAATGACACCTCATTCGTCGTGGGTGGGTCGGCCGTCTTGCGAGCACTTGCAGCACCATTCAACAGCACGGCCGCCGAGGCGTTCCCCCGACCAGCTGCGTATGCTCCTGTTCCAGACTCCCCAGTGAGCGGCTCATTGGACTCGGTGAAGTTCAGCAATCGCCCGCTCGACATCGACGTCGGCGTCGCTCCCAGCGACGCATCGTCCTCGCTCGGCCACAACGCGATCAGTGCCGCCACCACAGCGACGGCCAGTGCGCCGGACAGGTAAGCGCCCAGCGTCCTCTTTGACCCTCCCGCTGCGCGCTGGTGCTTCGGGGGTACCCGGACTGGGACATTCTTGGATGCCAACCGCGAAACAGCCGCCGAGTCGAGTTGCGAGTCGTAGACGGCGCGCTGGACGGAAGACGAAAGGGTGTCGTTGGCCCGGTTGACGCGGGCGGCCGCGTCGTCGGGCCACTTCTCACCATCGCCTGCAAAGTCAGGGTGCGTCATCCGGATCAAAAGCCGGTAATGCTCACGAAGTGCCGCCAGGTCTCCTCCTCGGGTCAAACCCAACACCTCGTAGTGGTTTGCGCCGGGACGCAACATCACAGTTCGAACAAAGAATCGCGCAGCCCGCCTGACTTCCTCCGGGGGGGTGGTCCCCGCGAATGCTGGTACCGCCCGATCCGCCGCCAGTAGCATCACCTCGCGCTGGCACGTGAACAGTGTCTTCGGCTCGCCACGTGCCACTGCGAAACGACCAGGGCTTTCACAAAAAGCAATCAACGCATCCCACAGATTTGCAGACGCTGTGTGGTCGACCGGAGTTGTCATGGCAACGGCAGCGGCTTCAAACGCGCGGCTCGTCGACGCCAGTCAGCAGATTGACCAGCACGAAGACCGTCGGCATGGCTTTGCCATCCCGTGGCAACTGATTCTGCTTCTGAAACTGAGTCACCCGAGCCTCCAGGCTGTCTTCTGTGGGGGCCAGTATTTGCTTCGCCTGCATTTGCTTGAGCTGCTCGTTGAGCCATTGTCCAGCAGGATCCGATTCGGTCGCAGCAAACACCCTTTCCCGGTGGTCAGGAGGCAAGCGCCAAAGCGTTGTAAATGCGCCCGACCATGTCATCTGGAATTCGGCCAGCGGCAATTGCCAAGTGATGCCGCTTGATACCAAGGTCACCTTCTCCGAATCCATGCCACGCAAAAGCACCCATCGCTTGACGCTCTCCTGTTTCAGTTGCACCAGTCCAGGTCTGCCCAAAGCCCGCAACTCTGGCAAGCCAATGCCCAGCTGGCGGAAACACTGCACTCCGAGCGAAATCGCGTTTTCGCAAGGATTGGCCGGATTGAGCTTCACCCCCCACAGCTCACCCAGCGGTGGCCAGATATCGCCGGGCTTGTCCTGGATGGTCAAGAAGTCAGGCTTCTTCGACAACTCAGCGGCGGCCAATGGAGCCACTGCATTGCCTTCACCTTGAGACCTCTGTGCAACAGCTGCCGCCATGGTGGTAGCAGCAGCACCGGCGACCTCAGCCCCTTGGGCCAAAGGCGCCGCGGGAACGCTTGCGGGCGTCGCCGGTGTTGTCTCGACTTGAACAACTCCTTTTACAGTCGACTGATCCGCTTTGAATGGAGCCGCGGCCACTTCCGGCTCGCCCGGCCAAAGCCACCAGCCCCCGACCCCCAGCGCCAGCACACCTCCAACCACCACGGTCGCCAGCGCGCCTCGAGGCCAACTTGCGGCACGAAACAATGCGCTGACAGAGCCTCCCATGCTGGAAGCCGATCGCATCTCTTCTTGCGCGCGCCCACCTGCCATTGCAGCGCCCAGACCTTGGCGGGTGGCCTGATCAGCGTCGTAACCATAGTACGACCCGTATCCATAGTCGTTGCCGTGTTTGTCGCTCACATGGGTCAATACCACCCCCATCGGCGTGATGCCCCCATGGCGCAAACGCCGCAGGGCGTCCTTGATCGCAGATTTGCGAGTGGACCCAGCCTTGATGGTGAACACCACATGTGGAATCTGGTTGCCCAGAACGACTGCATCAGCAATGCCCAGCAGCGGCGGGCTATCGACAATGACCTGGGCGTACCCCAGTTCGTTGGCCTTTTCAAGCAGCAGCTGGAGTTTCTGCCCCAACAACAATTCAACCGGATCGGGCGGAGTGGGTCCCGCGGTCAGGATGGACAGATTGGCAATGTTTGCGTTCTGGATCAAGGTGCCGGCGCTTGGTTCGCCAGCCAGGAAGTTGGACAGCCCATGCTCGTTGGGCAGCTTCATGGTCTTGTGCACCGACGGATTGCGCATGTCAGCGTCGATCAGAAGCACCTTCTTGCCCAGCTGGGCAAAGTTGATCGCCAGCGCGATGGCTGTGGTGGTCTTGCCCTCTGCCTTGCCACAGCTGGTCACCATCATCAGCTTCGGGGCGCCGTCGTTGGTCGAGAACTGCAAGGCGGTCCGCATCGAGCGATAGGCTTCAGCAAACGGACTCCTGGGATCGTCATGCACCAGTGCAGCCACACGGCCAACCCGCCCGGCATTCTTGACCAGCGGAATCAACCCCAGAACCGGCAAACCGTATGAAGGTTCGATCTCGTCGGGGTGCTTGACCGAGTCATCCAGCATTTCACGCAGGAAAGCCAGTGCCAGCCCGAGCAGCAATCCCAGACTCATCCCAATCAACGCGTAACGCTCTGGTTGAGGACTGAACGGGAACAGGGGTGGCTGCGCCTCATCGACGATGGAGATGTTGTTGCTGGTCAGCCCACTCGTCACTGACACTTCCTTGAGGCGCTGCAACAAGCTGTCGTACACCTGCCGATTGGTGTCCAGTTCGCGCTTGAGCAAGTTCAGGTCCACACTGCGGTCCTGCACCGTCTCGACAGCCGCCCGGGACTGACCCACCCTCTCGCGCAACTGCAGCTCTTGCTGACGCGCCGCCTCAAACTGCGCCTTGACCGACCCCACGACGATGTTCACCTCCGAGCGGATTCTTCCGTTCAGATCATCAATCTGCGTTTTGAGCTGGACCATCCGGGGGAACTCCGGCTTGAAGGTCGACAAGTTCTGTGTGTACTCAGCCTCAAGCTTGGCGCGCTGTTCTTTCAAAGCCTGCACGGCCTTGCTGTCGAGCACCTGAGGAGCACTTTCAGGATTGCGGGCCACTTCGTTGTACAGCGACTCGGCACGAATGCGCTCCTCTTCCGCTCTGGCCAGCGAGGAAGACAGTGCGGCAAAGTTCTGACTGGCCACCTCGGACTTGTCTGCCAGCGCAAGGATCTGGTTGCGCTTGGAATAGTCGTTGATAAGGCGTTCGGAGTCTTCTAGCTTGGTCTTGGTGCCCTTGATCTGGTCCTCTAGGAAGCGCTGTGCGTATGTTGACGACTCCAGGCGCCTTTCAAGGTTGACCGCCATGAAGGTTTTGGCCATGCTGTTGGCGATCCGGGCAGCCAGCTGTGGGTCACTGTTGGTGACCACGATGTTCACCAGGCGCGTTTCCTTGACAGGTTCGATCAACACCGACCCGCGAAACGCAGCCACCGCACTGTCACGGTCGAGAAACTGTTCGTTCTTGACCGCCGGGGTGCTGATCTGCCTGTAGTTCGACAGGATGCGGTCCAGGAATCCGGACGGCTTCTGCGCCGGCTGATCGACCTCCACGCCACCTGCAGCCAGACCCGCTGGCGAATCGGGCAACTCGCCCGATCCGCGGCGCCGGTTCAAGCCCATTTCATCGATCACCCTCTCGGCGATTGCCCGACTCTTGAGCAATTCGATCTGGGTCAGCAACTGTGAGCCGTCGTCCCAGACCTGTTGCTCGGTGTCCACATCGGAACCAAAGGCCACCACGCGTTGCGCAGCCCGCTCAATCTGCACGGTGGCGGCCGTCCGGTACATCGGAGTCGCCCGCAGGCTTTGCACCGCAGCAATCAGCCCAGAAACAAGTGCAAAAGCCAGCAGCATCCACTTGTACTTGAGAACGATGCGAAGGACCTGGCGCAAGTCGATGCCATCGTCTTCGGTTTCTGGCGCCACAAGGTCATCACGTGCAGCAGCAACACGCAAGGCATTCGCGTTGCGGACAGCGAGTGCTCGTACGCTGGGTTGTTCAGGGGGCAGGGGATCTGCGGGAGAGCTCTGGGTCATGGAATCTACAAACAGAAAAGGGAAGGTGCATCGATCTCATCCGAAGCGTGCCACTTGGCAAGCTCCCGCCTCATCGAGGGCCGGCGAGTCCGGAGAACGGGTTGATGGCGTCGATGATGTCGCGAAACAGCGAGTCGCGAAGAGCCGTGCGTGCAGCACTGCGTTTGACGACGATGACGTCATCGGCGATCACTACCGGGTCTGCTTCTTTCCCGTCGCGAATAGCTTCAAGGTTAAACGTCTGCTGGACTGGCTGCTGCCCTTCAGACCCTTTGCGGTACAACATGATTTCGGACAGGTTGGCATAGCTTCCGCCCCCTCCGGCCAGCGCGATCGCGCGCAACAAGGTCAGATCCCCAGTGACAGGGTAGATGCCTGGCTTGGCAACCGCACCTTCGACGGTGACGCGCCGCACCGTGAACTCCTTGATGTACACGGACACCTGGGGATTCTGCAGGTACTTTTCACCATAGGCCGCTGCAATCATCTGCTCGATCTGCTGACCGGTGAGCCCTGCGACGGAAAGGGTGCCGACCAGGGGCAGGGTGATCACGCCAGATGAGCTGACCCGCAATGTCTTTTTGAGTTCGGGAACGCCGTATACCTCAAAGTCGATCACGTCGTTGGGAGACACCCGGTAGTCGGCATTCAGGCCCGCAAGGGTATCCAGCGGTTGTGGCTGGCTGGCCAGAACGCCTGGCGCAACCGGCGGCCTGATCGCAGAGGGCGACCCTCCTTCATTCTGGGCGGGCGCCTGCGTCTGGGCAAAGGAGGCCACAGAAGCCAGCATTGCTGTCAGGCCGAAGAGAACGCATCGAATCGATTTCATGGTTGCAGCCTCCGTTCACCTTGTCGAAGGCAAACACTCGATTTTAGGTGAACGCATGGCGTTTGAATGTCAAGCAAATGCATGTTCGTTCCTTGTTTCACGCTGGCGCCGCATGAAAACCCCAAACAGGAAAGCGCCCAGCATGGCGAGTGCCGGAATCCGCATGTTGAAGTCCACCCAGGCATGCAGCAAGAGCGCCAGCAAGCCCAGACCTGCCGCCAGCATGGCCTCTTCTTCGCGCCTCAATCCGCTGTCTCCCGCCATCTTTCTCCAGAGTTGGCGCGACTTTGCCACCAACAGCCCCAACATGGTCAAGCCCAGGATCACACCCAACAAGCCTGTTTCCAACAGCAGCTGGACGTAATCGCTGTGCGCGTGCTCCACGAAGTGCCGACCTGGGATGCCCGATTGGAATCGAGGATAGATACCGGCAAAACTGCCCAGACCGGTACCCAGCGGCCAGAACAACTTTGAGGCCTCCCAGGTCTCCAACAGCATGAGCTGTCTGTCACTGAGCCCGCGAGACAGCGAAAGTGCCCCGAAGTCCTTGAGGCCCTGGGCGCCCGCCGCCAACAACCCGGCCAACAGCAATCCGGCCAACAACAAGAGCCTCCATTTCCAGGCGATCGGGCCACGCCCGGTGCCCGGCAGCAGCAGCAGCATGGAAAGCACTGTGGTCAACACGCACACGCCCAATCCGGCCCGGGAGCGCGTCGCCAACACGGCCGCCATCAGGAGAAACAGGATCACACCCCACAGCCAAGCCAGACCCGGTGATTTGCCACGCAACGACCGGGACATCTCCCACACCACCAGAGGAACGCTCATGGCCAGAAAACCGGCAAAGTGATTGGAATTGGCAAAGGTACCGATCACACCAGTGAAGAAAGCACCGAAGAACAGCAGCTTGGAAGGACCCAGTTGTGCCAGACCCAGAATGGCCTGTATCAGGGCCGCAGCGATACAGATCCGCAACAGCATCTTCAATCGCTCTTTTGGGCACACCAGGCCCAGCGAGAAGCAGGCGACCAGGGGAATCCCCGCCAGCACCGACACCAAGGTGGCATCAGGCATCAGAGAAGCCGGCCGCCAGACAGACAAAGGAAGACCCAGCCCTTGCTGCATCTCCTGGTAGAAGGCGCGACCGGGCAACGACGCCCAGATGTCCGGTGGCATTGGCGTGAGTTGGCACAGCGCTACCCACAACGGAGAACCCGCCAAAGCCATCAATCCCCACCGGGTGGCCCCAGTCCCCCAAGGCAGGCGATTCCCCTGCAGCCACAGCATGGCAACCGCCAGCAACATCACCAAGGCCAACCATTCCAGCGCAATCAGTGCCACACCCCGGTTTCCGCCTCGGATCAGGGGGGCAACGAAGATGAGCAAGGCCCCAACCCAGACAATCAATGACGACGTCAGCGACACAGAGGTCTCTGGACGACTCAACGATCGAGGCTGCGTGTGCGACATGGTGCTGGAAGGTGATCAATTTGTAACAAAGTGGTTACAAAGTCATGAGTATAGAGGCCACAGACTTTCAGCGCTGGCGCCACTTCCTCCAGAAGCCACGTGCACGCTCCACCAAAAGCGTGAGATATCCCGCGTCAGTGAGGCCGTAAATCGTTCGCATGTAGTCGCCGCTGGGAAACAGTCGCTGCCACAACCAGCGAAGGCGTGGACCCACGCCAGACACCGACTGGAAGTTTTGCGCCTGCATGTACCGCCAGTCCTCCAGGCGGGTCACATCCAGTGGCTCTCCGACGGCAGCCGCCTGCAAGTCCCGCCGGACAGCGTCCGGGAACGCGCAGGCAAACACCGCTTCAGCCGCTTCCAGCGCGCTAAGGGTCACCCCGGCAATTTGCTTTTGCTGGGCTATCTGCACCAGCTTCGACCAGTCTTCATCGTCCAACAGCGCCGTCAGCACCACCACGTCGTACAACCACTTCAGCGCGTCGCCGACCCCGTTGGCCAGGTTGCGGGCCCGGTGCACCGCCGCATGCAGCAGGGCATCGACTGGCCCCAGGCCGCGTGCGTTCTGCGCCAGCTGGGGCAAGGCGATGGACGCAGCCATGAGCTCATCGAATTCGAACAGGTGGGCGAACAAGGTGGTGTTGTTCAGCCGCCAGTGCACATCGACCTCCAACGTCCACTCGGGCGTCACCGGCAGAGTGCACATCAGTTCGTGAGCAACCAGGTTGCCCGACGGAACTGCCCGCGCATACCCCATCTCCGAAAGCGCAAGGGCCAGACGCTCAGCCGCCTCCCGAGTCGGTACCAGCACATCCAGGTCACCGCACGACCTGAGCTGCGGCTGCGAGTAGGCCCACCAGGCCAGCGCGTTACCCTTAAGCAACAGGGTGTCGATGTTCAAGGCCTGGGCAGCCGCCAATACCCGCCGCGTCTCCTTCTCCAGCAACATGGAGGCCAGCGTTTCCTGATGCACCGCAGCCTGGAGGGTCAGCAAATCATCCTGGGAAAAACAGCTGTGCCTGCTCACTTGAAGCTGCCTGACCGATCGGTCCAGCAGGCATGCCACACCGTCTTGAATCGCCAACGCCACCAGCGCTGCTCCAAAGTCTGCGGGCAACGCCTCTTCAACCGTCGTCAATGGGTGCCCATTGATCCACGCGGCGAGACGCTTGCGTTCAGTTGGCATGTGTGGCCGACGACATCTGATGATTTGCGGATCTGCCTGGTTTTGACTGTCTGCAGGTTCGCACGACGGAGATTCCAGGCCTTTGTGCAGATCAATCCGCACGCCAGGCACATCTCATGTATGCAACCCCGGCAGGGGGCTCAGGCCTCACGGCGCAGGAGATCGGGCCAACAGCAGGCCACGTTCCAGCAACTCTTTTGCCAGCCGATCCAGATCCCCCTGGAGGCTGCCTGCATCCACGGCGTATTCCGTGAGCAGCTGGGAAGCAATCTGGGACATGCACAGGCCATCCTGGGCCAATGCCCAGAATCGAGCCCCGACTTCGTCCAGACCAAAGTAGGTGCCAGAGCCAAGGTCGAGAATGACCGTCTCCCCGCCCACCTGGCGCGCCATCACCTGAGC
>JBIIQD010000596.1:0-2914 GCA_044342265.1 Hydrogenophaga sp.
TGCGAGACCCAATCGGCCACCATCTTGGGCATTTCGGTCAGCGCCAGGGTGGAGTTCATCATGTCTGCGCCAAGGAAGATCATGAACACCATGGCGGTGGTCTCGGCTGTGCCGATCAATGAGTTTTGAATGCCCTTTAGATTGAGCTCGCGTCTGGCCAGGCCGACCACAAAGGTCATGAAGGCGCCTATCGCAGCGCCCTCCGTCGGTGAGAAGACGCCGCCATAGATGCCGCCAAACACGACGACAAACACAAACGCAATGGGCCAGATTGAAATGATGGCTTGACCGCGCTGCGCCCAAGAGGCGGGCTCGCTGGGCTTGGCCAAATCAGGGCGAACCCTGCAATAAATCGCAATCACCACGATATAGCCCAGCATCGCCAAGAGGCCTGGGATCATGGCCGCAGCGAACAGTTTGGCAATGTTCTGCTCGGTCAAGATGGCATAAACCACCAAGGGCACCGATGGCGGAATCAAAATGCCCAAGGTGCCACCCGTTGCCAATGTGGCAGTGGACAACCGACCATGGTAGCCATGCGCCTTCATTTCGGGGTAGGCCACTTGCGTGATGGTGGCGCAGGTAGCCACCGACGAGCCGCACACCGCGCCAAATGCACCTGCGCTCAAAATCGATGCCATGGCCAAGCCGCCGCGCACTTGGCCGACGAAAGACGCTGCGGCGCGAAACAGATCACGTGAAAGGCCGCCTTGGGTCGCAAACTGGCCCATCAGCAAAAACAGAGGAATCACGCTCAGCTCATACACGGTGAGCCTTGCGACAGCGTTGGCTTTGAGCAGATTGAGCAGCGTGCCCCACTCTGTCATGGCCAAGTAACCCAGTAAGCCCGGGATGAACATGGCGGCTGCAATCGGGGTGCGCAGCGCCATCAGCAGCAGCATGCTGCTGAACATCAACAAACCAATCTGAACCGCGCTCATGCAGCCTGTCCTCGCAGGGTGGCGAGGTCTTTGCCTTGCAACAACAATACCGCCTGCGCAAGCGCCACACAAGCCGCGATGGCCAGACCGGGCGCGAGCGCAGCATAAGCCCACCACATGGGCAAGCTGATGATCATGCTGGTTTCACCCGCGTCCTTGACAGCAATTGCCCCTGCACCGGTGCGCCAGGCCAGCAGGCAGTACATGGCCACGAGCAGCAAGCAGCCGAAACCGTCGAGCAATGCACGCTTGCGCTCTGAGATGCTCTGCGTGAAGAAGTCCACGATGATGTTCGCCCCGCCCAACTGACACCACGGTAGGCACAAAGAGATTGCCAGGGCGATACCCATCTGCATGACTTCAATGTCGCCATTGATGGGGCTGTTGAACAGGGCGCGGCTGGCCACACTCACCGTGGTCATCAAACTCAGGGACAACGCAACGAAGGCTCCAGCCAGGCCCATGGCGTGGCTGACGTTTCTCAAGACAGAGAGCATTGGGGTTGGGTGGGTGGTCTGCGCCCTGGCCAATCAGGCCAGGGCATGAAGGCACCGCTTACTTCTTCTTCAAGTTGGCGTTGTATTTCTTGGTCAGGTCTTTGGCATCTTGGAGCATCTGCTTGCCGGGTAGGCCGCGCTTGTCCATGTCCGCGACCCAATCGTCGGCCAAGCTGGCGGACGCTGTCATCCACCGATCGGTTTCTTGCGCAGAGATCTGAATAAAGGTGTTGCCACGATCTTTCGCAGCCTTTTGGCCGACCGCAGTGGCTTCGTCCCAATAGCGGCCAATGGTTTGTGACAGCTCAGGGCCGCTGTTCTTGTCGATGATGGCTTTCAGATCAGCGGGTAGGCCGTCGTACTTGGCTTGGTTCATGCCGAAGATGAAGCCCGCCGTAAAAATCGCTGGGCGGCTGCGGTCCATCTCGGTGTGAAAGCTGCTCACTTCCTGCAGCTTGAACGAAGGGATGATCTCCCATGCGGTCAGGAAGCCATCAATGGTGCCCTTGCTCATCGCATCGGCGACTGCCGGAATCGGCATGCCCACGGGTGTGGCGCCGAGTTTGGCGAGCAAGCGGGAAGACTGCCGGCTGGCGGCACGAACTTTCAGGCCCTTGAAATCCTCCAGAGAACGAATGCGTTTGTAAGAGGTGCTGAGGAATCCGGGATCGTGCACCCAAGTGGCGATCATCTTGGTGTTGGGAAATTCTTTGGTGGCGTATTTGCCGTAGTAGTCCCACGCAGCACGCGAAGCGGATTCAGCGTTGAACGTCATGAAGGGCAACTCAAACGCCTCCATCACTGGGAATCGGCCAGCAGTGTAGCCGGGCAGGGTAATCACGAGATCATCCACGCCATCTTTCATGCGGTCAAACATTTGGGCTGGCGTGCCGCCCCCAGAAACAGCAGGGAGCACTTGGCAGCGCATGCGATTGTTGGACTCTTTGGCGATCTTCTCGCACCACGGCATCACGACCCGGGTGTGTCCTTGTGCGACCGTGGGCCACATATGGTGAAACTTGAGCACCACCTCTTGAGCGGCAGCGCTGAAACCAGTGGCCGCTATCGCGACGGCCAGGGTCAAATGCTTAAAACGATACTGAATCAAGTCGTGTCTCCTGAAGTTTGAGTAAAAAAGGCGAAATGATGGAAAAGAACGTTGTATTTGAAAACGATTATGCAGAGCTAGCAACGTCAGGTCGGTAGGTACTATCCAGAGTGAGGCTACTTCGGACCTGCGAGACGCAAACGCTTCTTTGAGCTTTGTCGTGACCTGCTCCCCATCAGCCTGGCCTTTGACGAGCGATGTCGGCAGATGCAGGTGCGCCCGTCGATGGGACGGTGGGCGACTGACGTTCCCCCGGAAAACCCCGACAGGTCAAAACTAGAGGTGCGGTTGCTTCCCAAGGCCCCGAGAGGGGCGAGGAGAAGCGATGAAAAAGTCCCGATTCAGCGAAGAGCTGATCGACTGTGCAC
>JBIIQD010000499.1:0-2910 GCA_044342265.1 Hydrogenophaga sp.
GGCCACAGCATCGTGTTTGGCATGTCAAACAACGCCGTGACCTGGTGGGACAACAGCCGCGCTCGCCACATCGGATACGTGCCGCAGGACAGCTCGGACGTGTTCCGCGAGGCGGTGTTTGCCCGCACCAACGCGCCCGACCTGACCGACCCGGCCGCCATCTACCAGGGCGGCGCCTTCGTCAAAGCATGATGATCCACGCACAAGCCGACCTGGTGCTGGACGCGCGCAACGGCGTGGGCGAGAGCCCCGTCTGGGACAGCGCGCGGCAGTGCCTGTGGTGGGTGGACATCCCCGGTAAAGCGCTCTGGTGCTGGAACAGCGCCAGCGGCCAGGCCAGGCAATGGACGACGCCAGAACAGACCGGCTGCATCGCGCTGGCCGCTGGCAGCGACGCCTTGCCCCACGGCCAATGGATCGCCGCGATGGAAAGCGTCGTCGCTCGCCTGACGCCGCAAGCCGACGGCACGGTGATCAGCGAAACGATCGCCCCGGTGGCCCACCCGCACATTGGCATGCGTTTCAACGATGGCCGTTGCGACCTGCAAGGCCGTTTCCGCGCAGGCACCATGGTGGCCAACATGGGACTGGCGGCCGCCGAGGGCTGCGTGTACGCGCTGGACGGCCCACAGGCCTTGCGCCGTTTGCAAGAAGGCCTGATCACACCCAACGGCATGGCCTTCAGCCCCGACGGCCGGACCATGTACCTCTCGGACTCGCACCCGAGCCAGCAAACCGTGTGGGCGTTTGACTACGACACCGACACCGGCACACCGCACAACCGGCGCGTCTTCATCGACTTCAACCCGCTGCCGGGTCGGCCCGACGGCGCTGCGGTCGACGCCGACGGTTGCTACTGGATCTGCGGCAACGACGCCGGCCTGGTGCACCGCTTCACACCCGACGGTCGGCTCGACCAGTCGCTGCCGGTGCCGGTCAAGAAGCCCGCCATGTGCGCCTTTGGCGGCGCGGATCTCGACACCCTGTTCGTCACGTCCATCCGACCGGCTGGTGATCTGTCCGATCAGCCGCTGGCCGGGGGCGTTTTTGCACTGCGTCCAGGCGTGAGGGGCCTGGACGAGCCGCGCTGCATCACCTGATGCACCGGCACGGTCTTTTTCACCTCAACCACCACCAACGGAGACATTGATGAAACTGCAACGCCGCCTTATGACCAGCATGGTGCTGGCCGCCCTGCTGCCCCTGACCGCACAGGCCCAGACCGTGCTCAGAGCACACGACACCCACCCCGCGGGCTACCCCACCGTGGCCGCGGTGGAGAGCATGGGCAAGAAGCTCGACGCCGCCACCCAGGGCCGGATCAAGATCCAGACCTTCCCGGGCGCCGTGCTGGGCCAGGAAAAAGAAGCCGTTGAGCAGACGCAGCTCGGCGCGATCCAGCTGGCGCGCATTTCGCTGGGCGTGATCGGTCCGGTGGTGCCGGAGGTCAACGTGTTCAACATGCCGTTTGTCTTCCGCGATGTGGCCCACATGCGCAAGGTGATCGACGGCGCCGTGGGTGACGAACTGCTGGCCAAGGTGACCGCCAGCCCGGCGCGTCTGGTGGGATTGGGCTGGATGGACGGCGGCTCGCGCAGCCTCTACACCAAGAAACCGGTGCGCACGCCCGCCGACCTGAAGGGCCAGAAGGTCCGCATGATGGGCAACCCGCTGTTCGTGGACACCATGAACGCCATGGGTGGCAATGGCATCGCCATGGCCTATGGCGAGGTCTTCACCTCGCTGCAGACTGGCGTGATCGACGGTGCCGAGAACAACCCGCCGAGCTTCTTCACCGCCAACCACCACACCACGGGGGCCAAGTTCTACAGCCAGACCAACCACCTGATCATTCCCGAGATCCTGGTGATGTCCAAGGTGGCCTGGGACCGCCTGACGCCAGCCGACCAGACATTGGTGAGGCGCCTGGCACGCGAGGCTCAGATGGAGCAGCGCCAGCTGTGGGACAAGAGCGTCGAGGATTACTCGGCCAAGCTCAAAGCGGCTGGCGTGGAGTTCATCAACGTGGACCAGAAGCCCTTCTTTGATGCCACCGCACCGGTACGCGCCAAGTACGGCGAGAAGCTGTCCGACCTGATGGCCAAGATCGAAGCGGTGAAGTAAGCACCCCCCTGCGCAGGGAGCGACGCTCCCCTGCGCCGCTTCGCGGCTTCCCCCCAGAGGGGGACCACACCTGAGGCCCGGCAGAGCCGGTTCCTCGGTGTGCGCCGGTCGTTTCAATCCACCGCTTCTTCGGTCTCCTCTCTTTCATTTCATTCGGGTTCTGTATGAGTCATCACTCGTCAAGCGGACATCCTGTCTCGCGCTTTCTCGACTCGATTTACCTGGCCTGCATCTGGATCGCGGGCGCGTGCATCTTCTTCATGTCGCTGTTCATTCCCTGGGGCATTTTTACCCGCTATGTGCTGGGCACTGGCTCGCAGTGGCCGGAACCGATTTCCATCCTGCTGATGGTGGTGTTCACCTTCCTGGGTGCCGCCTGCAGCTACCGCGCCGGTGGCCACATTGCGGTTGAAATGCTCACGCAACGCTTGCCCGAGAACCTGCGTCGGCCGCTGCTCGTCGTGGTGCATGTGCTCATGCTGGCGGTCTCGCTGTTCATGCTCTGGTACGGCACCCAGTTGTGCATCGGCACCTGGGGGCAGTCGATTCCCGAGCTGCCCTGGATGCCCGTGGGCTTCACTTACCTGCCGGTGCCCATCGGCGGCGCCGTGACCGCGCTGTTCGTGCTCGAACAGATTTTTCTGGGTGACCAGCGCCGCCGCGCGGTGGTCACCTTCGACCACGAGACCGCCAAGGGAGCTGCGTGATGGACGCCTTCATCCTGCTCGGCAGTTTCTTCGTGCTGATCCTGATCGGCACGCCCGTGGCCTACGCCATGGGCATCTC
>JBIIQD010000034.1:0-11290 GCA_044342265.1 Hydrogenophaga sp.
GCGTATCAATCCTATGTCAGTTCGGCGGGCTCCGGGGCTAAAACTGCGTCACCAGTCGGGCCAAAGCGGACCTGCTCTCGCGCACGGCGACTCGTGGTTCTCCATCGGCAGCGTGCCGCTGGCGCCGATGGGCAACGTGCTCACCGAAATGCGGCTCAGCAAAACCGCGGTGGCCGTCAACTGCGCGCGGCCGGGCCACACCCTCGCGCGCATGACCGACTTTGCCAACGACCGCTGGTACTGTCGGGCCCTGCTGCAGCCCAACGGCTGGGACTGGCACGCCCTGCTGCTCTCGTTTGGCGGCAACGACCTCATCGACGCCTGCCAGGTGCTCGCCCACACCGCCAGCGGCCAGCGCACCCCGCTGGCGCAACGCATCTTCCGCGCTCAAGACGAATGGGGCGACCCCGCCACCGGCGCGGCGCGCTACCTCAGCGACGACGGCTTTGCCACCTTCGCCAGCTACTTCAAAGCCAACCTGCAAACCCTGCTGCAACAGCGCGACACCAGCGCAACGGCCGGACGCCCCGCCTTCTTGCACGGCTACGGCGTGCCCACGCCCCGCCCGGCGGGCGTGTTCCCCGGCAGCAGCCTGGTGGGCCCCTGGCTCTTCAAAGCGGTGGTGGCCTATGCCATTCCCGAGGCCGACTATCTGCCCGTGGGCAGCGAGCTCATCCGCCGCTTCAACGCGCTGGGCAACGAATGTGCGACCGACACCGCGCGCTTTCCCAACCTGCACTTCCTGGACACCACGGCCATCCCGCTGCTACCCGCCGCCCTGGGCGCCACCGGTGACAGCGGCGACTGGATCAACGAGATCCACCTCAACCGCAACGGGCTGAAGAAGTTCTCGCCGCGGTATGCGGCGCTGGTGGAACTGGTGTTGCAGCAGCGGGGGTTGCCGACGTCATGAGAACTTCGGAGCCTGCTGACACGAAGTCAGTAGTCCCAGTTCTCGTGTCTCACGGGCAAACGGTTGAGCTGTCGCCGCAAGTGCTGCCAGTGCGGCACATACAGGCTCATCAGAGCCACAAAGCGCTCGCTGTGCGTCGGCTCAAGTAGGTGCATCAGCTCGTGCACCACGATGTACTCCAGGCATTCGGGAGGCTTCTTGGCCAAATCGGTGTTGAGTCGGATGTGCCCTGATCCGGGTGTGCAACTGCCCCACTTGGTTTTCATGCGCTGGACGAAGACCCGGTTCGCCTGTACACCCAGCAGAGGCTGCCACTTGTCGAGCAACGTCGGCATGGCATCCCGCACCTGTTGCCGGTACCAGGCATCCAGTACCTCCTCGCAACGCGCCTGCTCCGCCCCAGGGCGCACTTGCAGGTGCAGCTTGCGCGGGCTCAGACTCACGGAGGGTGCCGCATCGGCGTGATGGATATCCAGCAGGTAGCGCTTGCCCCAAAGGTAATGGCTCTCCTTGTTCAGAAATTCGCGGGGAGTCTCACGCTCCTGAGCCTGAAGCTTGCGCTGTTGCGCACGGATCCAGCCCAGCTTCGACACCACAAACAGGCGAATCGTCTCCAGCGGCATGCTCTGGGGCGCGGCCACCCGCACCTTGCCCGCGGGTGGCAGCACGCTCAGGTGCACGTGCTTGATGGCCTTGCGGCTGACCTCGGCCCGCAGGCCGCCCAGGTCGAGCGTATCCCGCATCGGTCAGTACTCGCTCTGGGCCACGACGATGGGGAACAGGCGGTTCACTTCCTGGATGTCCTTCAAGACATCGAACATCGCCTGCTTGACCATCTGCTCTTTTGCCACCACACCGCGCCAACCATCCGGCCGGTGGTCCTTGATGGCTGCGTCGAGCTTCAAGGCCGTGTCCAGGGTCTGGGTCTTGTCGCCATAGGGGGCCACGGGCTCCTGCGCCACGCCCGCCGCCACATGGTCCTTCAGGTTGTTGTACAAGGCCAGCTGTCCCGTCGTCTTCAACTGCACCGGCGTGTCGTCCGCCTTGCCGGCGCTGACCTTCCTGGCCACGTCGGCAATGCGGGCCAGGTATTCCTCGTACTCGATGGCCTTCTCCTTGCGCAGGCGGATGATCTCGTCCAGCAGCGCGGACATCTTGGCAAAGTAGGCCGGGTCGGTCAGCTGCTCTTTCAGGATCTTGCTGCGCACGTTGTTCTCGATCGTCTCGGCAATCGACTCCCGGTTGCCCTTCATGTCACCCAGCCGCTCGGCAATCGCGTCGGCGATGCCCGTCTTGACGATCAGGTCCAGCAGGCCGATGCCGTCGAACGGCGAAATCTTGCGCGGCGCCTGCGCCTCGATGTAAGTGTCGATGAGGTGGCGCATGTCCGCCTCGTAGGGCTTGAGGTCCAGCGTCTCGCCCGCCGCCTTGCGGATGATCTCGCGCAGATTCAGGTAGTGCTTCTGCAGGCCCTTCAGGTGGTCGATCTGCCCGGGCGTGTACCCGGCCGCCTCCAGCTCGTCGGCCAGGTTGGCGTAGGCACGCACCAGGGCCACCACCGCCTTGTACAGCGCCACACGGTGCGGCTCGCGAGCCTTCAGGTCGTCGGCGATTTCGGTGTTGCCGCAGAAGTAGTGGATGTGTTCGAGATCGCCCTTGGGTGGCTCCACCGGTTCGCACAGCAGGGCCAATGCCTCCACCGCATCGTCCAGCCGCTCGCGGCCCGCTTCCAGCCGGTCCTTGACCAGGATCTCCGGGTCGCTGCCGGCCGCGCTGTGGTCCAGTTCGGCGGTGTAGACGGCGATGGCCTTTTCGACCTTCTTGAACAGGTCCTTGTAGTCCACGATGTGGCCGAAGTCCTTGTCGTCACCGTCCAGCCGGTTGGTGCGGCAGATGGCCTGGAACAGGCCGTGGTCCTGCATGGACTTGTCGATGTAGAGGTAGGTGCAAGGCGGCGCGTCGAAGCCCGTCAGCAGCTTGTCCACCACGATCAGCAGTTTCATCAGCGCGGGCGCCTTGATGAAACGCTCCTTCACCAGCTGCTCGTAGGTCTCGGTCTTCGTCTTGCCCGGCTCAGCCACCACGTCCTTGAGCAACTCGGTGTAGGTGTTGTAGATGAACTGCCGGTCGCTCTCGGTGTTGGCGCCGGTTTCTTCCCTGCTCACGTCCGACGCCTGCGGGTTGTACGACGTGACCACCGCGCAGCGGCCCTTGAACACCGTCTTGCCGAACAGCACGAAGTACTTGCAGGCCTCGTAGATGCTGGACGCCACCAAGATAGCGTTGCCCCGCTCGTTCGACAGGCGCGGCTTCACGGCAAAGTCGAACACGATGTCGGCCACCACCCGGTCCATGCGCGCGCGTGAGCTGAGCACATTCTGCATCGTGCCCCACTGCTTCTTCAGCTCGTCCTTTTGCCAGTCGTTCAGGCCCTTGGTCTTGGCCTCGAACCACTGGTCGATCTGTTCGTTGCTGCCCAGCTTCTGGTCGATGTCGCGCGCCTCGTACACCAGGTCCAGCACCACGCCGTCTTCGACCGCCTCGGCGAACTTGTAGGTGTGGATGTAGCCACCGAACACCTCCAGGCTGGTTTGTGCATCGCTCTTGAGCAGCGGCGTGCCCGTGAAGCCGATGAACACCGAGTTGGGCATCATCGCTTTCATCAGCCGGTGCAGCTTGCCGCCCTGGGTCCGGTGGCACTCGTCCACGAACACATAAATCTCGCCCTGCGTCTGGCTGGGCTGCGCGGCCAGTTCGTGCAGATAGGTCGCGAAGTCTTCTTCCGTGTCGCCCGCACCGCGCCGCCCAAACTTGTGCACCAGCGAGCACAGCAGGCGCGGGTTGGGCTGTGCCAGTTGCGCCATCAGATCGCGCCCGCTCTGGCTGCGGTGGATGGTCTCGCCTGCCTCCTGGAACACCCGTTCGATCTGCCGGTCCAGCTCGTCCCGGTCGGTGATGATGGCCACGCGCGCCGCCGGCTGGTTCTCCAGAATCCAGCGCGCCAGCAGCACCATCAGGATGCTCTTGCCCGCGCCCTGGGTGTGCCAGATGATGCCGCCGCGCCGCTGCAGCACATGCGCCTGCGCCGCCTTGATGCCGAAATACTGGTGCACCCGCGGCAGCTTCTTCACGCCGCCGTCGAACAGCACGAAGTCGTGCATCAGTTCCAGCAGGCGATGCTTGCTGCACAGCTTGGTCAGGTACTTGTCGAGCTTGTAGCCCGCGTTATCGGCGTCATCTTCCTTCCAGGTCAGGAAGTACTTCTCCTGCGTCTCGATGCTGCCGTATCGCAGGCCTTCCGAGTCGTTGCCGGCCATCACCAGCTGGATGGTGCTGAAGAACCAGTCGTTGAATTCCGGCTGCTGGTTCGACAGGCACTGGCGAATGCCTTCGCCCAGGCCCGTGCGGCTGTTCTTCAGCTCCAGCACGCCCACGGCGATGCCGTTGAGGTAGAGCACGATGTCAGGCCGACGCTCGAACCCGCCTTTGAGCGTCACCTCTTCTGCGATGGAAAAGTCGTTCTCGGCTGGCTGGTCCCAGTTCACCAGGTGCACCGTCTCCGTGTCCGCACCGGCCTCCACCCGCACCGACACGCCGTAGCGCAGCAACTGGTACACCGCCTGGTTGGCGGCATACAGCGTGCGCCCGTGCAACAGGGCATCAGAGCGCAGTTTGTGCAGCGCGGCGCTGATGTGGACCGGGCTATAGCCCCGACAAGTCAGGTGATCCGCCAGGATTTTTTCCTCGACGCAGTGGTTACCTACGCGGTCCGACCAGTCGCCGAGATACCGGTAGCCCAGCTGCTGCGTGAAGAGCGCTATCACCCTGTCTTGGGTGGCGCGTTCTGGTTTGCTGACGTTGTTCATGTGTTTTCCTCCCTGCGCAGCTCTTGGGGCTGCCGTCAGTGCTTGATCAGCTTGAAGCTGACCTGGTAGCGGTAGAAGCTGATATTGGGCACCGCCGCCAGCGCCCAGCGCAGCTTCTGGTCGTCGTCCAGCGCGATGATCGCGCCCTCCACCGTCTGGTGCGGCTCGGCGATCTGTTCCTTCACATAGCCCATGTAGCGCAGGATCTGGCCCACCACCACGTCCGACGCGCGGCCGCGTTTGAGCTCCACCACCAGCAGGCGCTGGCCGTCCTTGCTCACGGCCAGGACGTCGATGGGCCCGGCGTCGGTGCCGTACTGCTGGCCCACCAGCTCGCCATCTTCCTCGTAAATCCTGAACTGCTGCGCCAGCTCGGTCTGCGCCCAGTTCTTCACCAGGAAATCTTCCAGGTGCTTCTCCATCGCAAACGCCACCGGGTCTTCCACCACCGGGTCGGTGGCCACGATGTTCGGCGCGGCCTGCCCTGGCAGCGCGGCCAGGAACT
Source organism: Hydrogenophaga sp. (assembly GCA_044342265.1). Classification (GTDB taxonomy): domain Bacteria; phylum Pseudomonadota; class Gammaproteobacteria; order Burkholderiales; family Burkholderiaceae_C; genus Hydrogenophaga. Next base: position 5,285 of record JBIIQD010000034.1, read on the forward strand.
GCTCGATCTCCTGGTGGTAGTCGCTGATGTTGGCCACCGTCAGCAGCGAGCCGGTGGAATTGCGCAGCGCCTCGCTCATGGCGGCGCGGTCGATCACCATGGGCAGCCACTTCACCGGGCGGCGGTGCGGCAGCACCTGGCCCGGCGCGTAGGTGTAGCCGCCCTGCACCTCGCCCACGTGGTAGCGGCCCGTTCCGTCCGGGCACAGCACCACGTCCCCGGTGCGGATGCCCTTGCTCACCGTCCACAGCGCGCCGCAGGCCAGGCCTGCAGCTATGCGGGACTTGTCGGGGCGGTTGGCCAGAAACACCGGGATGAAAGCGGTGTTGAACTGCCGCCATTCCTCGGGCAGCTGGCCGCTCAGGTCCTGGTGGATTTCAAAGTCGGTGCCGATGAAGCCGCCCGCCAGGCACTCGGCCACATGGGCGCTCTGGCGGCCCAGCATCACGCGGTAGTAGCTCTTGGCGGGTGGGTTCATGTTCATGCGGTGGGCTCCACGAGGCGGATGCGGCCGGTCAGCAGGGCCTGTGCCATGGCCTGCTTGAGGGCGCGGGCTTTGGTGAGGCGGGATTCGAGAACGGTAATGTCGGTGTCCATGTCGGAGAGGGCTTGAGCGATAGCTTGTTGTTCCTCCATCGAGGGTCTGGGAACGATGATTGAACGGATCAAGGTGAGATTGAGACCGCCGCGACCGCCGTCGCCCGCAGACAACTCTCGCAGCTCCTCATAGCGCCAATCAAGGTTGTGATACAGAAAGTCCATGTCATACACAGCGGTAGGGAAGATCGCGGCAATCGACTGGTTCGTGCAAAGCGGGATCAAGTTCATGGCCACGGTCCCACGAGTCTTGCCCTGACCCGCTAAACCGATCAATACACAGCCTGCGGGAATCCATTTGGTGCTGGAGTTTTCCAGTCCTTCTTCTGTGATTCGTCCGTCAACATGGGAGACACGCTTCAAGTGAAGGTCGCCCGAACTCATCCAGGGGACCGTCCCTCCCCAATAGCGCTCTTCACGAGTGCTGGGCGTACCACCTGCGGTGCAGTCGGTGAAGTCCCCGATGTAGCTCTCCGCCCACACTTCGACGAACCCCGGCAACCGCCGCTGGCCGGTGAGCAGTTCCTGCATGGCGCCTTGCTTGATCTGGCGCTTCTTGGTCAGCAGTTGCTCCAGCGACTCGATCAGGGCGTCGGCGTCGGTGAGTGCTCTCGCGATGGAGGATTGCTCATCGACGCCGACCGGGAGATGCAGCCCCAGTTCTGCCAATGTCCTTTGGTTCAGGTTGATCATCGTCGTGCCTACAGAGGCACTTTCGATGGCGCGTACAGCCTGATTGCTTGAAAGCAGTCGTTGCAAAAAGCGTCCGTCAACCATCACGCTAGGGCGAACAATCATCGACCCCGTCCCGCAGAGCCATCCTTGCTGTGCGTCTTGAACAAAGGCGCATCGCCCCATCTCGCCTCGCCGCCCAATGACGACGTCACCGCTCCTCAGTCGGAACTCACCAAGACGCTCAGCGGCCTCCTCGGCAATTGACATCCGCTCGGTTGGCTTTATCCGGCCGTCCTCGATCTGCATAGGGTTGATGACGGGAACACCACCAAGCACGTAGTCGGACTTGTGCAGCGCACTTCCAAAAGGACCGGTCCTGAACGAAGCAACTGCGCCTAGCTTGACGTTCCGCCAACCAGGAAGATCGCAGTCCGTGCGCTGAATCAGGTACTTCGCGCTGGGCTCCCTCACTTCCATACAAACCCCATCTTCGCCAGATGCCCCGCCACCCGCGCCTCCAGGTCGTCCACCTGCTGCGCCAGTTCCGGCATCGTTCGTCCGTAGCGCTCGGCCAGCTCCTTGACCCGCCCGGTGAGGGCCTGGCTCACGCGGTCCAGCTCGCCGTGCACGGCGGCTTCCAGCGCGGCCATCCACTTGTGGTCCACCACCAGGGTCTTCACTTCGTCGGCGGTCAGCGTGGCGTAGCGCGCCAGGGCCTTGGCGTCCAGTTCGGCGTCCAGCGTCTTGATGCGCTTCTTCAGGCCGCTGGCCTGTTCGGACAGGGTCAGCCATTGCTTGAGCAACGCCACTTCGTCGGCGGCGTCAGCATCGTGGCCGATCTCCTTGATGCGCGCCTTCACTTCCTTGTCGTTGATCTTGTCGAAGCCACCGAACACCGCATCGTCACCGCTGTGCTCTTCCTCCAGCTCGGTCATGGCGGCCTGGGTGGTTTCCAGCTCGGCGCTCAGGCGGTCCAGCTCGGCCTGTTCGGCGGCAAAGTGGTGCTGCACCAGCAGGGCCTTGGGCACCAGGTCGCAGGCCCAGCCTTTGTCCACGGTTTTGCCGGGTGTGCCGTCCTTGTTCTTTTTGGTCTCCAGCACGCGGGTGGGCTCGGCCTTCCAGCCGTCTTCGCTGATCAGGTAGGCGTCGTCCTGCATGGTCTGTGCCCAGTAGTCCATCAGGTGCTGGTAGACGGCGTAGGGGTCGATGAGGTGCCAGCCCTTTGGCGGGTGTTCATAGTGGTCGAGCAGGCCCTCGGCCACTTCGGCGATCAGTGCCTTGGGGTGGAAGTCAGGCGCCAGGTCTTTGAGGTAGGGCGTGACCTCGGCCCGCCATGCGGCGAAGTGGGCGGCCATGGTCTGGGTGAAGGTCACGAACTCGGGGTGCTGGTGGATGGCGGCCTTGACGCCGGCGGGCGGCACGGTCAGGGCCAGGTAACCGGGGCGGAGTGGCTGGAACAGCGCGTCCTTGAGCTGCGGGCAGACGGCCCAATAACGGCCCAGGGTGTGGTCCAGCGTGTCAGGGGCCAGCACGTCGGCCTCGGGGATGCCGCCGTTGAGGTGGGCGTCGATGTCCTGCGCGTCTTCGGGCGTGCTGCTGTCGATGTAGCGCGGCAGGTTGAGGTTGAAATCGTTTTTCTCAATCTCGTCCAGGCCGACCATGCGGGCGTAGCGCGGGTCGCTGCCGTCCAGCCGGGTGAAGGTGTCGACGATGCGGTGGAGGTCGCGCTCGCGCAGGCGGTTCTTGGGGCCGTCTTTCATGAAGCCCTGAGCGGCGTCGATCATGAAGATGCCCTTGCGCGCTGCATTTCCAGAACCAGCACCGGCCTTGTCGATGACGAGGATGCAGGCCGGGATGCCGGTGCCGTAGAACAGGTTGGCCGGCAGGCCGATGATGGCCTGGATGAGGCCGCGCCGCACCAGGCTCTTGCGGATCTCGGCCTCGGCATTGCCGCGGAACAGCACGCCGTGCGGCAGGATGCAGGCGCCCCGGCCGGTGGGCTTGAGCGAGCGTACGATGTGCAGCAGGTAGGCGTAATCACCCTGCTTGTCGGGCGGGGTGCCGAAGCCTTCAAAGCGCTTGAACCTGTCGCCGCCCAGGCCGGTGCTCCAGCGCTTGTCGGAAAACGGCGGGTTGGCCACCACGTAGTCGAAGGTCTTGAGCTGATCGCCGTCGAGGAACTTGGGATCGGCCAGGGTGTTGCCCTGCTCGATCACCGCGATCGGGTTGTCGTGCAGGATCATGTTCATGCGGGCCAGGCCGCTGGTGGCCTCTTCCTTCTCTTGGCCGTACACGGTCACGGGTGTGGGGGCCGCCTCGGCCACCTTGAGCAGCAGCGAGCCGGAGCCACAGGTGGGGTCGTAGACCGTGGTGTCAGGGCTGGTCTTGGCGCTGGCGATGCCCAGCACCTGGGCCATGACGCGGCTGACCTCGGCGGGGGTGTAGAACTGGCCCTTGCTTTTGCCACTTTCGGTGGCGAAGTGGCGCATCAGGTATTCGTAGGCGTCGCCGAGGATGTCGTCACCGTCGGCGCGGTGGCGGCTGAAGTCCAGGTCTTTGGACTCGAAGATGCCGATCAGGTTGGTGAGCTTGTCGACCTTTTCCTTGCCTTGGCCGAGGAGTTCATCGCTGTTGAAATCGGCTTTGATCTTGATGTTGTTGGCCTTCTCAAGCGGGGCAACGATCTTGGTGTTGATCTTGTCGCCGACGTCCTTTGTCCCCTTGAGGGCGACCATGTCCGCAAAGCTGGCGCCCTCGGGAATCTGGATGGGCGCGAAGGGCTGTCCGGCGTACTTGTCGCTGATGTATTTGATGAACAGCAGGACCAGCACGTAGTCCTTGTACTGGCTGGCGTCCATGCCGCCGCGCAGCTCGTCACAAGAGGCCCAGAGTTTGGAATAGAGGTCGGATTTTTTGATGGGCATGCAGGGGCTCGGTATCTGGCTCGGTCCGACCGCGCCGGACCATCGGCGATCTTAGGCCGTCTCGGTGCGCGCGCTCACCCAGTGGCCGCCGCCTTCCTGGACCAGCACGAGGTCGGTATAAGTCTTGAGCATTTCGAGCAGGCCGGAGTGCCCGTACTTCTTGGGCGAAAACGAGGGATCGGCGCGCTTCAGGTACGAACCCAAACCACCCACGCTGACTTTGCCTTCCGGAGTGTCCGCCGCCAGCAATGCGACCGCTTCAACAACGAACTTGGGTCGAAGCTTGGGCGCTGGTTTGGTCGGGTCTGCTTTGGTCGCCTCAGCTTTGGCTATCACCTTGGCTGGTTCAACAGCAGCAGCCTCCGGCTTCACCCATTCAAAAAACTGGTCGCTCGCATTGCGCAGCGCGTCCGGGCTCTTGGCCTCGCCCACGATGTGCACCGTGGCGCCGCGTTCGCGCAGCTTGCGGCAGAGGTAGGCGAAATCGGAGTCGCTGGTGACAAGGCAGAAGGTGTCGGCCCGTTCGTCAAACAGGGCTTCGACGGCGTCGAGCGCCAATGCTATGTCTGATGTGTTCTTGCCTGCGGCGTATTGGTATTGCAGACAAGGCGTGAACGCGAGGCGGACCAGCGCTTCCTGCCATTTGTTGGCCAGGGTGGTGTGGTTGCCATAACCGCGGCGCAGCACGACGCGGCCGAACTGCGCGACGACGCGCAGCGCGTATTCGAGGATTTCGGGGGTGGTGTTGTCGCAGTCCACCAGGACGGCGACGCGCGATTCGTGGTCTGTGCCGGAATTGTTGTTGGCCATCAGTGCGGCTCCCTTTGTGTGAAGGTCACATCATAGGCAGTGCCTCCGCGCTGCCCCGTCCAGCTGGCTGTGCACCCAGCCTCTCACGCTCTGCCCCCAATCACCCGCCCAGCCGCTGCAGCACCGGGTTGGCCGCGCTCGCCATTGCTTCATCGCTTCCGGCCTCGGCCCAGCCGCAGGCCCCCAGCACGTCGCGGCAGGCCTGTTCAGCAGCCGCCTCGCTGGCCGCGTGCACCATGGCCACCGGCTGACCGGCCTGAACCGGCTTGTGCAGCGGCAGCACGGCGCTCAGGCCCACGCGCGGGTCTACCGTGTCGCCGGGGTGGCGGCGGCCGCCGCCGAGTTGAACCACGCACTGGCCGAGCGCGCGCACGTTCAGGCGGCTGAGCACAGCGTCGCGTGGCGCGGGCACGGGCCGCTGCACTGGCGCGGTGGGCAGCTGCGCATGGCGCAGCACATCGCGCGGGCCACCGAGCGCGGCGACCATGCGGGCGAAGCGTTCGGCGGCGGCGCCAGAGTCCAGCGCGCGCTGCGCCTGTTGCCGGCCCTGCGCGGGCGTGGGCGCGAGGCCGCCCATGTGCAGCAGCTCGGCGGCCAGGTCGAGCGTGAGCGAGAGCAGGCGCGGCTCCTGCTGCCGGCCGGTGAGGAAGTCCAGCGCTTCGTGCACCTCCAGCGCGTTGCCAGCGGTGGTGCCCAGCACCTGGTTCATGTCGGTGATGAGGGCGCGCGTGGGCAGCCCTGCGCCGTTGGCCACGTCGACCAGGCTTTGCGCCAGCGTCTGCGCCTCGGGCAAGCTGGCCATGAAGGCGCCGCTACCGACCTTCACGTCCAGCACCAGCCCCTGCAAGCCGGCCGCGAGCTTCTTGCTGAGGATGCTGGCGGTGATGAGGGGCACGCTTTCGACGGTGGCGGTCACGTCGCGAATCGCATAGAGGCGCCGGTCGGCCGGGGCCACCTGCTCGCTCGCGCCGACGATGGCGCAGCCCGCGCTGCGCAGCGC
>JBIIQD010000035.1:0-11289 GCA_044342265.1 Hydrogenophaga sp.
GGCCAGCGAGGGCCTGGCGGTCTGGGAAGCCATCCAGGCGGCCGGCGCCGAATTCGGCATCACGCCGTATGGCACCGAGAGCATGCACGTGCTGCGCGCCGAGAAGGGCTACATCATCGTGGGCCAGGACACCGACGGCTCGATGTCACCAGTCGACCTGGGTCTGGGCGGCATGGTCGCCAAGACCAAGGACTTCCTGGGCAAGCGCTCTCTCAGCCGCAGCGACACCGCTCGCACCGACCGCAAGCAGCTGGTCGGCCTGATGACGGCGGACCCGCAACTGGTCCTGCCCGAGGGCGCGCAGATCACCGACACCGAGTTCAAGGGCCAGACGCCCCACCCCATGCTCGGGCACGTGACCTCCAGCTACATGAGCCCGATCCTGGGCCACTCCATTGCCATGGCAGTGGTCAAGGGCGGACACCATCGCATGGGCGACACCGTCGTGATTCCCTTGCGCGATGGCCGCAACGTCACGGCCACCATCTGCAGCACCGTCTTCTTCGACCCGCAATCGGAGCGCCAGCATGCCTGAGACCCTGATCCGCAAGGCCCACCAGATGCCGCCGCCCGTCGTCGTCGCGTCGGGCCAGCCGCTGCTGGCCCGCCAGACCACCGTCGGCCTGCTGAACCTGCGCGGCAACCCTGGAGATGCCGCCTTCTTGGCGACGGTGGAACAGGTCCTGGGCATGCAGTTGCCCGTGACCGCTTGCACCACCGTCGCACAGGGAAGCCTGCGCATTGTCTGGGCAGGTCCCGACGAATGGCTGGTGGTGACGCCGTTCGGGCAGGAAGCCGCAATCGCAGCCCGGCTGCGCACGGCCCTGGCCGGACAGCACCACGCGGTCACCGATGTCAGCAGCGGCTTCTTTCTGGTCGATCTGCGTGGCCGCCAGGTGCGCGACACCCTGGCCCAGGGTTGTCCGATGGACCTGCACCCCCGCGCCTTCCCCGCCCATCGCGCGGTCGGTACGCACTTCTACAAGGTCGGGCTGACGCTGTGGTTGACTCCGGAGCCGGACCAGTTCCAGATGCTGGTGCGCCGCAGCTTCATCGACCACTTCTGGCAACTGATCGACCATGCCAGCGTGGTCAGCGGCCGCGCGGGATTGTGATGCGGTCGCTGGAACGCTATCCTGCCAGGCAATCAACTTGCGCTCATTTCAGAAGGATCCATGGACTTCAGGACACTTGACAAGGACGGCAAAGAAGAGGTCGAAGATCTGTTCACATCCGTGTTTTCGTCATCTGAAGGGGTGCAGGAAGGGAAGCTGATTGGCAGCCTGGCTGCCGCGCTGATCGTGCGCACCGACAACCAAGAGGTCATCTGTTTGGGTGCTTTTGAAGAAAGAACCATCATTGGCGCCATCTTCTTTACCCGACTCAGATTCATTGAGCCCGTCAAAGCCTACCTGCTCGCCCCAGTTGCAGTCAGCGCTGCGCACCAGGGGAAGGGTGTCGGGCAAGCAATGATCAGGTTTGGCCTGCAAGAGCTGGAAAAGCGCTCCGTCACGCTGCTGGTCACCTATGGCGATCCTGCCTTCTATTCGAAACTGGGGTTTCAGTCGTTGCCGGAAGATGTCATCCAGGCTCCGCAGCCCCTGTCAATGCCAGAAGGTTGGCTCGGCCAGTCCCTGTCGGGAGAGACTCTCCCAGTATTGAGAAGCCGTCCTGCGTGCGTTCAGGAGTTCGACAATTCTGCGTATTGGTAACGCCTACGCAGCGCACCCACTCCACAATCTCGACCGCTGAACGGCTGCTTGCGCCCTACTTCTATCGGTCTGAGCTGGTGTGGAGGGCACGGCGAAGTCAAGGAGGAGACGGCCGCAGGTCGTCGGGGGACATGAGCGCAGTCCTCTGCCCCAGCTCAGACCCGCCACACAAGCCGCCAAAGAAAAGGCCCCGCCGCGCGAAAGCGCAACGAGGCCATTCAGACAGACCGAGGTGGGGTTACTTGGCTGTGGGCATCACAAACTCGGCGCCCTTGGCCGTCGTCTCCGGCCAGCGCTGCATGATGGACTTTTGCTTGGTGTAGAAGCGCACGCCTTCTTCGCCGTAGGCGTGCATGTCGCCGAACAGGCTCTTCTTCCAGCCGCCAAAACCCTGCCAGGCCATGGGCACGGGGATCGGCACATTGATGCCAACCATGCCGACCTGGATACGCCGCGCGAATTCGCGGGCCACGTTGCCGTCGCGGGTGAAGCAGCTGGTGCCGTTGCCGAACTCGTGGTCGTTGATGATCTGCACGGCTTGGGCAAAGTCGGGCACGCGCACACAGCTCAGCACCGGGCCGAAGATCTCTTCCTTGTAGATGCGCATGTCGGTCGTCACGTGGTCGAACAGCGTGCCGCCCATCCAGAAACCACCCTCGCAACCTTCTCCGGCCTGCTTCGCATCAAACCGGCGGCCGTCCACCAGCAGGTCGGCGCCCTGCATCGCACCCGCGTCGATGTAGCCGGTGATGCGTTCGTAGGCCGCGCGGGTCACGATGGGGCCCATCTCGGCCGCGAGGTTGGTGCCGTTCAACACCTTCAGCGTCTTGGTGCGCTCGATCAGCTTGGGCATGATCTTGTCGGCCACGTCGCCCACCAGCACCGCCACGCTGATGGCCATGCAGCGCTCACCGGCCGAGCCGTAGGCCGCGCCAACCAGCGCGTCGACCGCCTGGTCCAGGTCGGCGTCGGGCATCACCACCATGTGGTTCTTGGCACCGCCCAGGGCCTGCACGCGCTTGCCGTGGTGGGCGCCGGTCTCATAGATGTAGTTGGCAATGGGCGTGGAGCCGACGAAGCTGATGGCCTTCACGTCGGGGTGTACCAACAGCGCGTCCACGGCCTCTTTGTCGCCTTGCACCACGTTGAACACGCCGTCGGGCAGACCGGCCTGCTTCAGCAGGTCGGCCATGTACAGGCTGGCGCTGGGATCGATGGGGCTGGGCTTGAGCACGAAGGTGTTGCCCGCAGCGATGGCCACCGGGAACATCCACATGGGCACCATGACCGGGAAGTTGAACGGCGTGATGCCGGCCACCACACCCAGCGGCTGGCGGATGGTCCAGTTGTCCATGCCGGTGGAGACCTGGTCGGTGAAGTCACCTTTGAGCAGCTGCGGGATGCCGCAGGCGAATTCGATGATGTCGATGCCGCGCGAGACCTCGCCCTGCGCGTCGGTGAACACCTTGCCGTGCTCGGCGGTGATGAGGCGGGCCAGGTCGTCCTTGTGCAGGTTCACCAGCTCCAGGAACTTGAACATGACGCGCGCGCGGCGGATCGGCGGCGTGTCGGCCCAGTCCGGGAAAGCGGCTTGCGCGGCGGCCACGGCAGCGTCCACATCGGCCGCGTTGGCCAGCGGCACCTGGCCGGTAACGGCACCGGTGGCGGGGTTGGTCACGGTCTGGCTGCGCGTGGCGCTGCCTGCGAAGCGGGTACCACCCACGAAGTGCGGAATGTCGGTGACGGCGGGGCTGCGTGCGTTCATGGAATGTCTCCGGTGGGTGAATGCACGCAGTCTAGGAACCATGGGTGTCTGCTACAAGATCAAAACCTTGAATTGATTGTTCAAAATGGTGAACAATCCGCCCATGAACGAACAGAAGATCCATGAACTGTGGGGCCACTTCCATTGGCTCAATATGCTGGCCCAGCAGGGCAGCTACACAGCGGCGGCGGCGCGGCTGGGGGTCAGCAAGGCCGCGGTGAGCCAGCGTTTGGCCGAGCTGGAGCGGCTGGCCGGCGTGGCGCTGGTGCAGCGCACCACCCGCAGCGTGCGCCTGACCGAAGCCGGGCAGCGCCTGGTGGACGACACGCGGGCTTCGTTCGAACACATCGCCCAGTGCTTTGCCCAGGTGCGCGACGCGGCGGGCGCACCGCGCGGCCTGCTGCGGGTGACGGCGCCGGTGGCGTTTGCGCGCCAGCAGCTGGTGCCGCGCCTGCCTGAGTTTCTGCGCCAGTACCCGGAGGTGCGGCTGGAGCTGGACATGGCGGACCGGCTGTCGTCGCTGGCCACCGAGGGCTTTGACCTCGCGATACGCCACACGGCGCACCCGCCTGACACGCACGTGGCCTGGACGCTGTGTGCCACGCGCTCGGTGCTGGTGGCCAGCCGGGCCTACCTGCGCCGGCACGGCACGCCCGAGGCACCCGCCGAACTCGCGCAGCACAACTGCCTGCACTACCCGCGCTCGCAGGAGACCCCAGCCTGGACGCTGGAACCCCTGGAACCAGCTGAGGGCCGTGAACGGGTGACGGTGCAGGTGTCCGGCTCGCTGGCCGCCAACAACAGCGAAGCCCTGCGCGACGCCGCCCTGGGGGGGCTGGGCATCGCGCTGCTGCCCGACTTCACCGCCCAGGCCAGCCTGGCATCTGGCAAGCTGGTGCAGGTGCTGCCGCACTGGAAGCCGGTGAGCGCGTTCGCCGAGCAGCTCTACGCCATCCGCCCGTACTCGGCCCACGTGCCGCGTGCGGTCACGGTCTTTGTGGCTTACCTGCGGGAGACGCTGGCGGCAGGGTTTGACGAGGGCATCTGAGGTGGCTTGATCTGAGACAGCTCGACAGATGGAGCGTGATCGGGTGCACAGATGCGCAAAAAATAGGTTCAGCACCTCACCCAAAAACATAGGGTTAACCCTATACTGCAGTGCAGCAAACCCGCTGTTGTTTCACGGAGCGTGTCATGAGCACTGCCAGTTTTCCCCATTCCGCCCACTTTCTGTCCACCGTCCGCGAGACCTTCGCCGGATGGTTCGACACCGTCAAACCTCAGAAAGCCCGCCCGTTGACCCGCTTCGAAGAAGCCGAACAGCTGCGCACCATGGCCAACGAGCTGCAGCAGAGCGATCCGGCTTTCGCGCAAGACCTGTACGCCGCCGCCGACCGTCACGAACTCGGCTGACCCACCACATTGCGGTAGTCCGTCAATCCCTTTACCACCAGCGAATGCGCTGTGGTCGAGTCTTGGTGTGACGACAGATCGCTGGCTGGCGCGCGATAGGGGTTGACCTTGGCGAGCCAGCGGCGGGTGGCGGGCGTGCGCGGGGATCAGGGGTGCACTCAGATGCCGTGAGGCAGCGGCTTCGCGCCCAGTTGCGCACTTGACTTCCTGGTCCAACCCGCCGCTCACCAACCGGAACGGCCGCACCGCCTCGTAGACCAGCTGTCACCATGGTTCGGGTAAGGCTCACCGGCGCGGTGGTTCCGCATGGGGTAGTTCGTGTAGGTCTTGGGCGGACTCTCAAAGAGATACGTCAAAGAGAGGTGTTTCACCTACCCTGCAAAGAGGTTCGCCGGCAGCCCGGGGCTGTCAACGGACACGGCGAACAGTGCACCGGCCAGCGGCTGCGCCGCCAGCTGATCGGGCTTGAGACCAAAGCGCGCGGTGGTGATGAACAATGTGCGCAGGTCCGAGCCTCCAAAGCAGCAGTTGGTGACGTGGCTGGTGGGCAGCGTCACACGACCGAGCTCCTGGGCGGTCACCGGGTCGTGGCAGCTCACACAGGCGCCGCCCCAGTGCGCGATCCAGATGCGGCCGAGCGCGTCGGTCGTCATGCCATCGGGCACGCCGTCGCCAGGTTCAAAACGGTTCCAGAGGCGTTTGTTCGAGAGTGCACCGGTGAGGTGATCGCAGTCGAAGCGGTAGGTGCTGTTGTTGACCGTATCGTTGAACAACAGTTGCAGACTTCCCTGGTCCAACGCCCAGGTCGGCCCGTTGGTCACGGCATAGCCGCTGTCGTGGCGCGTGCAGCGGCCGTCGGGGTCGTAGCGGTAGAGAGCGCCCGTGGGCGCTTCGCAGGCGAAGTCCATGGAGCCAGCCCAGAAGCGGCCCTGCGCATCGCATTTGCCATCGTTGAAGCGGTTGCCTGGCGGCTCGCCTTCGGGCAGGTGCAGATACAGGGGCTTCTTGTCGATGGCCGGGTCGAACACGGCGAATCCTCGGCGCAGGGTCACGATCAGGCCCGGCGCATCGGCGCGCTCGGCCAGCGCCGAGATGGTCTCAGCAAAGTTCCATTGGCGCAGCGCGCCACTTGCCAGGTCCAGCCGGTGCAAGCGGCAGGCGAGGATGTCTACCCAGTACAACGCCTGCTCACGCACCGACCAGAGCAAGCCTTCGCCCAGCTCGGCGCTGCCGTTCCACACGCAATGCGCTGGCCCGCATGAAGGACCATGGGGATCGGGTGCGGGCGCACCCACCGACGGAGGTTCCACAGTGTTCATTGAAGTCTTTTCTGCGTACGGGCGACAGCGGGACACAACGGCGGATGTCGGGCCTTTGGTTGTGCTTTGCTGGCGCTGTCCGATGAGAGTCACTTGACGATGCGCATCCTATCGTTGCACAGTGATGTCTGTAAACTAACTTTTTCTAGATATTCAATACCTGTATTGCAATGACAGATTCTTCTTTCCCGGACTCACTTCCCGCGACTGCCTCAAAGACGGCCGGGTTCTCCCATTTCCCCAGCCTGCGCGACCGCGCGGTGTTCGTCACCGGCGGGGGCAGCGGCATCGGGGCAGCCATCGTGGCCGCATTTGCCGAACAGGGCGCGCGCGTCGCCTTCGTGGACGTGGCCCAGGAAGCCAGCGAGGCGCTGGCGCAGGGCCTGGTGGACGCGGGGCATGAGCGCCCGTGGTGGCGGGTGTGCGACGTGCGCGACATTGACGCGCTGCAGGCCGCCATCACCGACGCGGCGGGTACCCTGGGCGACTTTTCCACGCTGGTCAACAACGTGGCCAGCGACGACCGCCACACCCTGGAATCGGTGACGCCGGCGTATTACGACGAGCGCATGGCCATCAACAAACGCCCGGCCTTCTTCGCGATCCAGGCTGTGGTGCCGGGCATGCGCCGGCTCGGCGGGGGCTCGGTGATCAACCTGGGCTCCACCGGCTGGGAAACCAAGAACGAAGACTATCCCTGCTACGCCATCGCCAAGTCGTCGGTCAAAGGGCTCACGCTCGGTCTGGCCAAGGTCTTGGGGCGCGAACGCATCCGCATCAACACGGTGTCCCCGGGCTGGGTCATGACCGAGCGCCAGGTGCGTCTGTGGCTCAACGCCGAGAGCGAGCAGGCACTGCTGCGCGATCAGTGTCTGCCCGACAAGATCCTGCCCGAGCACATCGCACGCATGGTGCTGTTCCTGGCGTCGGACGATGCCGCCATGTGCACAGCCCAGGAGTTCAAAGTGGATGCGGGCTGGACATAGCTTGCAGCACCCCGGCTGCGCTGTGCACGGCCAGAGCGTCAATCCAGTTGCCGTCCGTACTGCACCACGCTGGCCCGTTTGAGCGCCTTCATCATCACATTGGCCGCAGGTGAGAGCAAACGGTCGGTGCGCGTGATCAGGCCAAAGGCATCCATGTGGCAGGGCATGTTCATCGGCAAGATCGCCAGCAGGCCATGTGAGGCGTAGTAGTTCGCCACCTCAGTCGCGAGCACGCCGACCATGTCGCTTTGCTGCAGCATGCGGGTCATGAACAAAAGGGCCGAGGTCTCGATGGTGTTGATGGGTGGCGACAAGCCGTCTTGCTGAAACATCAGGTCGAAGCGGTGGCGCAGCACACTGCCGGCCGGCGGCACGATCCAGCCCGCACCGTGCACATCCCGAAGGCTCAGGTGGCTCACGCCCATCAAGGGGTGGCCCGGGCGCGTCACCGCCGAGACCTTTTCTTCGGTCAGCGGCTCGTAGCGCAGGTGAGCCTTGTCGTGTTCAGCGAATAGCCGTCCCACCACGATATCGAGCTTGCCCTGGTCGAGCCGGTCCAGCAGCAGCGGACTGGTCTCAATGTCCAGCGAAATGCGCAGGGTGGGGTGCTCCTGCTTGACCTGTGACACCGCTGTCGGCAGCAGGCTCAGGCCCGGCGAGGTGATGGCGCCGATGGCCACCTGGCCAAAGTGGCCGGTCTTGAGCGCGTTGAGTTCGTCGTGTGCCTGGTTCAGGCTGGCCAGCGCCATGCGCGCGTGGCGGATCATGGTCTCGCCATACCAGGTGGGGCGCATGCCCCGCGGCAAACGCTCGAACAGTTGCACCTCCAGCACGTCCTCCAGGTCCTTGAGAAGCTTGGAGGCCGCTGGTTGGGTCATGCTGAGGACCTGCGCCGCGCGATGGATGTTGCCCTCTTCGGCCAGCGCCAACAGCAGCAAGAGCTGGCGGGTCTTGAGGCGGGCGCGGATGAACCAGTGGTTGTAGGTGCTCATGGGATCCGAAGAGGGGCGTGGGAGGGGTTTTCCAGAATGCTCAGAATGATATGCATTTTGTCTAAAAAACGATTGGATTGATATGCGAATCACAAATAGCATCAGATCCAAGATAGAAATTCAATGACCTTCATGAAGCTTGGCGACTTGCACCAAAACCCCCGGCACCTGATCAACGGCCGCTGGGAAATCGGCACCACCACCGGGGTGAGCACCAACCCGTCGGACACACGCGAGGTGGTGGCCGAGTACGCCCGGGCCGATCGCAACCAGACCGAGCTGGCCATCCGTGCGGCCGCCGATGCCCTGCCCCACTGGAGCCAAAGCACGCCCCAACGCCGCGCCGATGTGCTCGACCAGATTGGTAGCGAGGTGCTGGCGCGCAAGGAGGAGCTGGGTGCGCTGCTGTCCCGCGAAGAAGGGAAAACGCTGCCCGAGGGCATTGGCGAAGTGGCGCGTGCCGGCCAGATCTTCAAGTTCTTCGCCGGCGAGGCGCTGCGCATTCAGGGCGAGCTCATGGCCTCGGTGCGCCCGGGCGTTCAGGTCGATGTGACCCGCGAACCCGTGGGCGTGGTGGGCATCATCGCGCCCTGGAACTTCCCCTTTGCCATCCCCGCCTGGAAGATCGCGCCGGCCCTGGCCTACGGCAACACCGTGGTCTTCAAGCCGGCCGAGCTGGTGCCAGCCTGCGCCTGGGCGTTGGCCGAAATCATCAGCCGCAGCGGTCTGCCAGCCGGCGTGTTCAACCTGGTCATGGGCAGCGGGCGCGAAGTGGGTCAGACGCTGGTGGACCACCCGCTGGTCAATGCGCTGAGCTTCACCGGCTCGGTGTCCACAGGCGGGCGTATCCTGCAGGCGGCCACGGCGCGGCGCGCCAAGGTGCAGCTGGAGATGGGCGGGAAAAACCCGCTGGTGGTGCTGGCCGATGCCGACTTCGAGCAGGCCATCGAGTGCGCGCTGCAAGGTTCGTACTTTTCGACCGGCCAGCGCTGCACCGCATCGAGCCGCCTGATCGTGGAGGCCAAAGTACACGACGCTTTCGTGGCCCGGCTGCGCCAGCGCCTGGAAGCCCTGAAGGTGGGTCATGCGATGGAGCGCGGCATTGAGATGGGCCCGGTGGTGGACGCCGTTCAGCTCGACCAGAACCTGGCCTATGTGGAGATCGCGCGCAACGAGGGCGCCGAACACGTCTGGGGCGGCGAACGGCTGGAGCGTCCCACGCCCGGCCACTACATGAGCCCGGCACTGTTCCTGGCCAAACCCGAGCACCGCATCGCCCGCGAAGAAGTGTTCGGCCCGGTGGCCTGCGTGCTGCGCGCCGACGATTACGAACACGCCCTGGCGCTCGCCAACGACACCACTTTTGGCCTTTGTGCAGGCATCTGCACCACCTCGCTCAAGCACGCCATGCACTTCAAACGCCACGCCCAGGTCGGGATGACCATGGTCAACCTGCCCACGGCGGGCGTCGATTTCCATGTGCCGTTTGGTGGGCGCAAGGACTCGAGCCACGGCTCGCGCGAACAAGGCCGTTACGCGGCGGAGTTCTACACCACCGTCAAGACCGGCTATATGCTGGCCTGATCCTGACGTCCGTTCACCCTTTCCATCTCATCAGGAGACTCAACAGTGAAACTGAGCCGAAGAACCATCGTCGCTCAAAAGATTCCCAAGCGCAAACACTGAGCATTCGCAACTGCACTGACCAGCCACAGAAACTGAACAGCCGCACGGTCAGTCGCGCGGCATTCAACTACAGGAGACACACTTGAACACGCCCAACCGCCGCCACGTTCTCAGCGCCCTCGCTTTGGCAGCCGCCACTTTCGCCACCAGTGCGCAAGCGCAGGACAAAGGCACCATCGGCATCTCGATGCCCACCAAATCGTCTGCCCGCTGGATTGCCGACGGCGACAACATGGTCAAGGTTCTCAAGGACCGCGGCTACAAAACCGATCTGCAGTACGCTGACGACGACATCCCGAACCAACTGGCCCAGGTCGAAAACATGATCACCAAGGGCGCGAAGGTGCTGGTAATCGCCTCCATTGACGGCACCACGCTGTCCAAGGCGCTGCAGAACGCGGCCGACAAGGGCATCAAGGTCATCGCCTACGACCGACTGATCAAAGGCAGCAAGAACGTCGACTACTACGCCACCTTCGACAACTTCCAGGTCGGCGTGCAGCAGGCCACATCCATCGTCGACAAGCTGGGCTTGAAAGCTGGCAAGGGCCCGTTCAACATCGAACTGTTCGGCGGCTCGCCCGACGACAACAACGCCTTTTTCTTCTATGACGGCGCCATGAGCGTCCTCAAGCCCTACATCGACAGCGGCAAGCTGGTGGTGCGCAGCAAGCAGATGGGTATGGACAAGGTCGGCACACTGCGCTGGGATGGCGCCGTGGCGCAGGCCCGCATGGACAACCTGCTCTCGGCCTTCTACGGCAAGGACAAGGTGCACGCTGTGCTCAGCCCTTACGACGGTCTGTCGATCGGTATCCTGTCCTCGCTCAAGGGCGTGGGCTACTGCTCTGCGAAGCAGCCCTGCCCGGTGGTCAGTGGCCAGGACGCCGAAGTGCCTTCGGTCAAGTCCATCCTCAAGGGCGAGCAGTACTCGACCATCTTCAAAGACACACGCGAACTGGCCAAGGTCACCGCCAACATGGTCGACGCCACGCTGTCGGGCAAGCAGCCCGAAATCAACGACACCAAGACCTACAACAACGGCGTCAAGGTGGTGCCCAGCTACCTGCTCAAACCGGTTCCGGTAGACGCCAGCAACTGGAAAAAGGTGCTGGTTGACAGTGGCTACTACAAGGAATCGCAAGTCAAGTAAGCCGCAATGACGCGATGGCCGCCACAAGCGGCCATCGCGTCATTGGTGTACCGAGGTAACGCCCTTTGCAAACCCTTCTGGAGATGCGGGACATCCGCAAGACCTTCCCCGGCGTCGTCGCGCTGGATCGCGTGAACCTGCGTGTTCGAGCGGGAGAGATCCATGCCCTGGTGGGTGAAAACGGCGCCGGCAAGTCCACGCTCATGAAGGTGCTGTCGGGCGTGTATCCCGCTGGCAGCTTCACCGGCCAGATCGTGTTCGAC
>JBIIQD010000500.1:0-2907 GCA_044342265.1 Hydrogenophaga sp.
CGGCCTTCGCCGGTGGAGGCGCTGTCCCAGCTGCGGCCGGTGTATGCCGGTGGCGTGCAGACGGCTGGCAACAGCGCTGCGCTGGTCGACGCGGCCGTGGGTGCGCTGGTGGCCAGTGACCGGTATGTGCAGCAAAACGGTCTCAAGCCGATGGCCCGCCTGGTGGGCGCTGCGGCGGTGGGCGTGGCGCCCGAGTACATGGGCATTGGACCGGCCCCGGCCATTCGGGCGCTGCTGGAGCGTTGCGGTCTGACGCTCGACGACATCGGGCTGTTCGAAATCAACGAAGCCCAGGGCGCGCAGGTGCTGTCGGTTCAGCGCGAACTGGGTTTGGACGACGACAGGCTCAACGTCAACGGCGGCTCGATTGCCTTGGGCCACCCGCTCGCGGCCACCGGCGTCCGGCTCACGGTGACTCTCGCGCGCGAGCTGCGCCGGCGCGGTCTGCGCTACGGCATTTCGTCGGCTTGTGTCGGCGGCGGCCAGGGCATGGCGCTGCTGATCGAAGTCTGAGTCCCGCAGTGAACAAGAACCGTTTTTTCGAAACATCCCTTTGGAGACACGCATGAAAGTCATCACCGCCGACGAAGCCGGCGCCCTCATTCCCGACGATGCCACGATCTTTCTCGGTGGCCTGGCCATCACCAGCCTGCCCGAAGAAGTTTTGCAGGGCCTGGAGCGCACCTTCCTGAGCACCGGCCACCCGCGCAACCTGACCACCTGGGCCTGCGGTGCGGTGGGCAATTCCGGCGAGGCGGGCATGAAGCACTTTGCCCACGCCGGCATGATCAAGCGCGTGATCGCGGGTCACTTTGGCCAGACCGGCAAAGAGATGATGAAGATGGTGTTCGACGGTGACGTCGAGGCCTACAACTTCCCGCAGGGTTCGCTCTCGCACCTGACGCGCCAGATCGCCAACCGCTCACCCGGCCTGCTGACCCAGGTGGGTCTGGGCACGTTTGTCGACCCCCGCCTGGAGGGCGGCAAGATGAACAGCCGTTCGACCGAAGACCTGGTCAAGCTGGTGGAGTTTGAAGGTCAGGAGTGGCTGTATTACGCACCGCCCAAGATCGACGTGGCCATCATCCGTGGCACCCTGGCCGACGAGCGCGGCAACATCACGCTCGACAAAGAGGGCGTGCTGCTGGAGCAACTGGCCATCGCGCAGGCGGCCAAGCGCTGGGGCGGCATCGTGATCGTGCAGGTGGAAGCGGTGGTCCAGGCCGGCAGCCTGCACCCCAAGGCGGTGAAGGTGCCGGGCTTGCTGGTGGACTATGTGGTGATCGGCAAGCCCGAGAACCACATGCAGTCCATCGCCACCCAGTTCAACCCGGCGCTGTGCGGTGACATCCGCGTGCCCGCCGGCAGCCTGGTGCCGATGCCGCTGGACGAGCGCAAGGTCATTGCGCGGCGCGCGGCCATGGAGGTCACGCCCGGCTCCATCACCAACCTGGGCATCGGCATTCCAGCGGGCATTCCCACCGTGGCGGCGGAAGAGGGTGTGTCCGATCTGCTCTCGCTGTCCATCGAGTCGGGCGTCAATGGCGGCATCCCCGCCCAGCTGGGTGACTTTGGTCTGGCCTACAACGCCGAGTCGATCATCGAGCAGAGTTCGCAGTTCGATTTTTACGACGGTGGCGGTCTCGACGCGAGCTTTCTGGGCTTGGCGCAAACCGACGTGCACGGCAATGTCAATGTGAGCAAGTTCAACGGCCGTCCGGTGGGTTGTGGCGGCTTCGTCAACATCACCCGCTCGACCAAGAAGCTGGTGTTCTGTGGCAGCTTCACTGCGGGTGGACTGGATGTGAAGGTGGGCGATGGCGTGCTCACCATCGTCAAGGAAGGCAAGGCGCGCAAGTTCATCGATCAGGTCGAGCAGATCACCTTCAATGGGCACGATGCGGCGCTGCGCGAGCAGCAGGTGGTGTTCATCACCGAGCGCGCGGTCTTCCATCTGCGCCAGGACGGGCTGGAGCTGACCGAGATCGCGCCGGGCGTGGACCTGGAGCGCGATGTGCTCGCCCACATGTCCTTCAAGCCGATCATCAAGAACCTGAAAACCATGGACGCTGGCATCTTCAGCGAAACATGGGGCGGGCTGAGCAGCTCGCTGGCTGCCAAAACCCGCTGATCTGGCCGAGTCTTCGGTTCGCGCCCTGAGGCTTTCGCTTCAGGGTGCGGGGTTCAGAGGTCCAGCACCAGGCGCGCGCTGTGTGAGCGCGAGCAGCACGGCATGAACTGGTCGTTGGCGGCCTGTTCGTCTTCGGTCAGGTACTGGTCGCGGTGGTCGGGCTTGCCCGACTTCACGCCGGTCAGGCAGGTGCCGCACACACCCTGTTCGCACGACATGGGAATGTCCAGGCCAGCGGCCAGCAGGGCGGCCAATGCGGTCTGGTCTGCGCGCACCGGGATCACGCGGCCCGAGCTGGCGATTTCGATCTCGAAGGCACCGTCGTTCGATGTGTCCACCGGTGCCGCCGCAAAGTACTCGCGGTGCAGGCGCTCTTCCGGCCACCCCGCCGCGCGGCCTGCGTTCAACACCGCGTCCATGAAACCCTGCGGGCCACAGACGTACAGGTGGGTGCCCGCAGGCGCGCGCGCCAATGTGGCGCCGATGTCGAGCTTTTGCTGGGCGCTGCCGTCGTCAAAGTGGTGGTGCACCAGCGACGCAAACCGCGTGGCCGCCATGCGCTCCACAAACGGCGTGCGGTCCCGGGAGCGGGTGCAGTGGTGCAGTTCGAAGGTCTTTCCCTCGGCGGTGAGCTGTTCGGCCATCGCCAGCAGCGGGGTGATGCCGATGCCACCCGCCAGCAGCAGGTGGTGCGCTGCATGGGCGTCGAGTTCGAAGTGGTTGCGCGGGGTGCTGATGGTCAACGCCGTGCCTTCGGGCAGCAGCTCGTGCACCGC
>JBIIQD010000501.1:0-2906 GCA_044342265.1 Hydrogenophaga sp.
CGGATCTGAGCAATCACCGGGCGCTTGCTGCGCCGGGTCAGCCACATCACGCCTGCCATGTCGACCAACCCCACCCAGAGCCGGTTCCAGGCGTTGTACTTGGACACACCCGCTCGGCGCGCGCGGTGGTTCACCGGCACGACGTGGATCGTGCCACCGATGCGCAGCACCAGCGCGGGCAGGTAGCGGTGCATGTGGTCAAAGTACGGCAACTGCAGCCAGGTCGCGCGCGGAATCAGCTTGAGGCCACATCCCGTGTCGGGCACCTGGTCGCTCAGCAGCTTCTGGCGCACGGCGTTGGCGATGCGCGACTGGAACTTCTTCCACTCTGTGTCCTGCCGATTCTTGCGGTAGCCAGCGATGCAGAAGTGTTCTCCCTGCGCCTCGGCCTCACGCGCGCTGCACAGCAACGCCGGCATGTCGGCCGGGTCGTTTTGGCCGTCACCATCGATGGTGATCAGGTAGCGACCATGTGCCTGGCGTGCGGCACTCATCAGCGCGGTGCTCTGGCCTTCGCTTTTGTCGTGGCGAATCAATCGGGCCGCCGAACCGAGCGCTATGCATTGCTGCAGGAATTCGTCGCCAGTGCCGTCATCGCTGCCGTCGTCCACCAGCACGATTTCAAACGCGCACTCGGGCCGCAGCGCTGCGACCACCTCAGCCACCAGCGTGCCAATGTTGCCAGTCTCGTTCTTGGCTGGGATCAACACCGACACCAGCGGAGTGGCGTCAGCGGCAACGGCCGCAGGGGAATCAGTCATGTCAGGAATTCAAGGGGCATGCAAGCCAAAGTTGCGAATCGTCGCGCCATCGCCTTAAGCGAGCCTTAAGGTTTGAGGCGGAAGTCAACCAAGGATCTTCCCACGCCAGCCCTCACCAACCCCAGCCGACATGCAGCGGCAGGTACACCAGCATACCCGTCACGATGGTGCCCAGCACGCCTTTGCGCCAAAAGAAGTAGGCCCCTCCGGTCAGCGCTGCATACAGCCGAGCGTCTTGCCACGTGTGAAGGAAATGACCTTGGCTCATCACGATCTCGGGCAACACCACCGCCGCCAGCGCCGCGATGGGCGCGTATTGCAGACCGCGCTCAGCCCAGCGCGGCAGCGTCCACGGTCGGTCCGAGATGAAAAACAAGCCGCGAGTCACCACCGTGATCAATCCCAGGCAGAGGATGGTGATCAGGGTGTGAAGATCGATGTCAAACATGGTCCGGCTCCGGCGCGCGCATGTGCTCGATCAGCAGACAGATGGCGACCGCACTGGCAATGGCCACCACGATATTCAGACGCAGCGGCAGGGCCCAGGCCGCCACTGCGGCAGTGCCCGCCACGCCGGCAGAGACCACGCGCAGGCGCGATGTCGCCAGCGAGCACAGCACGCCCACCAGCGCCAGGACGCCGGCAAATCCCAGCCCCCAGGACAAGGGCACCACGTTGGCCAGGAGCACACCCGTCACGCTGGCCACCATCCACGACAAGTAGTTCACTGCACAGTTGCCCATGAGGTAGGCCTGCTGCTGTGCCAGTTCTTGTGTATTGCGCCCGGGGTGGGGGTAGCGCCGCGAGAAAAAGACATAGCTCAGGTCGGCGGTCACGTAGCCGCTGACCATGCGCTGCCAGCGCGGCAGATGCATGACGTAGGGCCGCAGGTGCACCGAGAACACCACGAATCGCAGGTTCACGCAGAACGCCGCCGCCAGAATCACCCACATTGGTGCCCCTGCCGTCATCATCGGTATCGCCGCCAGTTGCGCGCTACCGGCATACACGATCAGCGTCATCAACAAGGCTTCCAGTGTCGACAAGCCCGACTGCACCATGGAAACCCCGGTCATGAGCCCCCAGGCACCAATCCCCATGGCCACCGCGGTCTGGTCGCGAAAGCCCTCCCTAAATTCGGGTTGGCGTCGGTGCTCGGAAAGAAAGAACATCAATCCGCCGTGTGGCCAAACCGTTGGCCGGGCGAGACTGGAAAACCCTGCAAAAACTCACGCGCTGACAGGCGCTTGCCGCCCGCGCGCTGCAGCTCCAGCAGCGTCAGCACACCGCCGCCCGTGCAGACCCGGATGCCCTCAGCGCCCGCCGACAGGACCTCTCCAGGCACAGCGCCCGTGGCGGTGTTTTCGTTCGCCACCCGCCAGACCTTGACCGTTTCACCGGCCACTCCTGTCGCCAGCCCCGGCGCAGGCGACAGTGCGCGCGAGCGCCGAGCGATCAACGCCGCTGACTGCTGCCAGTCAATCACGGTTTCTGTCTTGTCGATCTTGGCCGCATAGGTCACGCCTGCAGACGGTTGAGGAACGGGCTGCAAGCCCGAGCGAGCGGCCAGCTCCAGCGCCTGGACGATCAGATCGCCTCCGAGAATCGCCAGACGGTCGTGCAGCGAGCCTGTGGTGTCGACATCGGAGATCGGCAGGGCTTCCATCAGCAGCATCTCGCCGGTGTCCAGCCCAGCGTCCATCTGCATGATGGTCACACCGGTCTGCGCATCACCGGCCTCGATGGCGCGATGGATCGGCGCAGCACCGCGCCAGCGCGGCAGCAGCGAAGCGTGAATGTTCAGACAACCCAGGCGCGGCAACTCCAGCACCCATTGCGGCAGGATCAGTCCGTAAGCCGCCACCACCATGACATCCGGGCGTGCGGCCTGCAATGCCGCGCGCGCCGCAGCCGCCTCGTCGGGGTACTTGCCTTCCAGCCGCAAGCTGCGCGGCTGCGCCACCGCGATGCCATGCTCAAGCGCGAACTGCTTGACCGAGGAAGCCTGCAGCTTCATGCCGCGCCCTGCGGGGCGGTCGGGCTGTGTGAGCACCAGCGGGATCTCGAATCCGGCCGCTTGCAGCCTTTGCAGCGCCAGGCGGGCGAACTCCGGCGTTCCGGCAAAAGCGACACGCATCGCCTCAG
>JBIIQD010000502.1:0-2904 GCA_044342265.1 Hydrogenophaga sp.
ACCCGCAGCCGCATTCAGGCGTCCGGTGTGGACAGTGTGGAGTCAGTTCGTTTGCTTCGCCAGCCTTTGGTGGCGTTCTCTTCTGAAATGGCTGAACAATCGCAACAGCTCAAGCGCTTCTTGTCGCTCAACCTCTACCGTCATCCACAGGTCATGGACACCACGCAGCGTGCGGCGCAGGTGGTGCACGAGTTGTTTGGTCTGTACCTGAGCGAGCCGCAGGAATGCCCTGCGATCGCATCCTCGCAATCGGTGTCCGCGGCCCGAGCGGTGGCGGACTATATAGCCGGCATGACGGATCGCTTTGCCATCCGGGAGCACCAGCGTCTGAGCGGAACCACGCTATTTCCTGATCCGGTGCCACTTCGACATGGCTGAGTCGTCCCGGCGGTCGTCGCCAACGACTGATGATCGCGGCATGTCCGTAGCGGCGCTTGTGGTGCTTGTCGGGGTCAGCTGCGCACTTCATGTGGGCAAGCTTCCGGTCGCGATTCCACGATTGCAGGCAGAGCTGGCACTGGATCTGGTGCAAGCGGGGTTTCTGTTGTCCTTGGTGCAAATGGCGGGTATGTCATTAGGACTGATGGTAGGCCTGCTGGCAGATCGCAAAGGTCCCCGACAAGTCATGCTCTGGGGCTTGTGCTTGTTGGCTGCGGGCAGCTTCATGGGCGCACAGGCAGCCGACGTCCGCACATTGCTGTTGACACGGATGGTGGAAGGGATGGGCTTTCTCCTGGCCGTCCTGCCAGCACCGGGGCTGTTGCGTCTGCATGTGCATTCGGCCACTGGGCTGTCTCGGGCATTGGGCTGGTGGGGTACCTACATGCCGATGGGGACAGCGCTGGCGTTGCTGCTGGGAGTTCCGTTGATGACCTGGGCCGGTTGGCGGGGGGCCTGGGCGGCGTTGTCGGTGTTGAGCCTGGCGGCAGCAGTGGCGCTCTGGTGGCGAGTGCCTGCAGGTGTGGTCTGCGACACCGCCAGGGAAGCGTCAGCCCTTTGGCCAAAGCTGGTCCGAACGCTGCGCGCGCCAGGGCCCTGGTGTGTGGCTGTGGGTTTCTTTTTGTACTCTGGGCAATGGCTGGCAGTTATCGGTTTTCTGCCGACTATTTACAGCGACGCCGGCTACAGCGTCACTTCGGTGGCCGTGCTCAGCGCCTTGGCGGCTGCCGTCAACATGTTGGGCAACGTCGCCGCCGGTCAATTTCTCTCGCGCGGTGTGCGGCCGGGAAACCTCTTGGTGACTGGATTCCTGGCAATGGCGGTGGGGGCGCTGGTGGCGTTTGCAGCGCAGGGTTATCCCCTGGCCCAGTACGTGGCCGTGCTGGCATTCTCGGCCATCGGTGGATTGATTCCCGGCACGCTGTTTGGAGTGGCAGTTGCCATGGCGCCGGGTCCGGACACCGTGTCAACGACGGTCGGATGGATGCAGCAGCTTTCTGCACTGGGTCAATTTGCTGGGCCACCTGCGGTGGCTTTGTGGGTGACGCAGGTCGGAGGCTGGCACTGGACCTGGGTGTTGACGGGCACTTGTTCTTTGCTTGGCATCCTGTTGTCGTTTCAGCTGCAACGGGTCTGGGTACAGCGCGCAGCCCCATCAGTCTGATCAGGTCTGGCGCAGCTACACTGGCGCGTTGCATAGCTTTTCGGCACACAGCATTTCGACAAGGGTTGTCTTTCATGAGCTTTCTCCAGCAGCTCAAGCGACAGGCGCAGGCGCTGCAGTCTGACCAAGGGGTTCAGCAGCAGGGAGACGAAGCCAACGCCGTGGCCACCGAGGTCGCGTGCAAGCAGGCCTGGGCGTATTTCAATGATCTGGTGCGTCAGCTCAATGTGATTGAGCCGGCTGCGACGTTTCTGGGCGTGGACAAGCGCAGTCCGTGGTCCAACATTCGACAGACCGGTTTTCGCATGGATGCCCGCAAAAAGAAGTTGCGCGAGAAAGAGGTGTTTGACTACATCGCGGTCGGATGGCAATTGCTGCCGCGCAGCGCAGAGGTTCAAAGAGGGAGGGTGAGTGTTAACTTCCCTCCCGATCTGGACAGGGTGCAAAAGCGTCTGGCGGCGGGGCATGTGGTCCATGAGCGTCTTGAGCAGCGCCATCCCGAGACCAACGCATTGCTGGCCATCGTGTTCGAGTACGACATGTCGGCGCGCGCCAGCATCCTGGTCACGGCCCACCACGAGGCTGGGCAACTTCACTTCCGGCTCGGGTGTGTGGGTAGCATGGAGGTGCTGGAGCGCACCCTTGCAGCAGATCAGGTCAACAGCCAGGCGCTGGACGAGCTCGCACGACTGGTGGTCGGTGAACCCAGCCGGTTTCTGTAGTCCGACGCCCGAGGTGCAAAAGGTGCTGATGCTCAGGGCCAGATGACAAGGACACAGCGATGGCCCGACTCGCTCGACTGACCTTGCCCGGGCGCGTGCACCTGGTGATGCACCGTGGCAACAACCGTCAACCCGTCGTGATCGATGATATTGATCGCTTGCGGTTGCTGGAGCTCATGACTGGGCTGGCCGCCCAACACCGGGTGGCCCTGCATGCGTATGTGCTGTTGCCCTCGTGCCTGTACCTGTTGGTGACGCCAGCCACTGCGGAGGGTGTGCCTTCGATGATGCAAGCGGTTGGAAGGGCCTATGTGCGCCATTTCAATGGACGGCATGGCCGCAGTGGCACGCTGTGGGAAGGGCGCTACCGTTCTACCTTGATCCAGCCTGAACAGTACCTGTTGCCCTGCATGGGCATGATGGACACTGAGCCCGTAAGGGCGGGCCTGTGTGCCGATCCAGGGGCTTATGCATGGTCCAGCCATCGGCATCACATCGGTCAGGCGCCTGATCGCCGACTCACCACCCCAGCGCAATACTGGGCGTTGGGCAACACGCCGTTCGCGCGCGAAGCGGCTT
>JBIIQD010000503.1:0-2903 GCA_044342265.1 Hydrogenophaga sp.
ATGCGGCAGCCCAGGTCCTGCAGGTCCACCAGCAGCACGTCGAAAGTGTCCATCATCGCGTCGGTGGGGCGGCGCACCTCGCCATAGAGGCTGAAGACCGGCAGCCCCAAGCGCGGGTCGGTGAAGTCGCGCGACTCGACCATGTTGTCCTGCTTGTCGCCACGCAGGCCGTGCTGTGGGCCGAAGGCCGCCGTGAGCCTCACGTCGGGCAGGGCCGCCAGCGCGTCCAGCGAATGGGTCAGGTCGCGCGTGACCGACGCCGGGTGCGCCAGCAGAGCCACGCGGCGGCCGGCCAGCGGGGCGCGCAAGGCGGGGTCTTCGAGGAACCGTTCTAGGCCAAATTTCATGCAGTGCTTTTCTGGGCAAGAGGTATGGATGGCAACCGGTGAACCCAACCAGCGGCGTGGTGGAAGTCAGGGCGGTCTGTGCGGGGGTGGTGCAGTGCCCAGTAGCTGCGGCGGCCGTCCCGGGTTTCAACCACGGCGCACAGGCCGATCAGCGATGGCGCTGTGTCGTTGGCGATCGGCAACTGCTCAGTGGACAGGAGCACTTTCAAGCTCAGCGTGTTGGTCGTGCGTTCGCACGTGACCGTCAACATGTTGCATGGTGCCGCGCTCTCTGCGGCGGCGTCGCGCTCTCGCTCGGCACTGAACCGGTAGGCGGCCCATTGTCCTGAGGGCGAGAAATTGAACTCTTGGTAGGCCGGGCTGCGTGCCGCACCAACGAAAGCTTCAAAACACGTGTGTTCCCAAAGCCCGTCGGCTGGTGACGGACGCAAGGGCTCAGGGACGATCAGTTCGCCGAGGTCGCCATGAAGCGTGTATTGCAAGTGCCAGCCGACGGCGTCTGGGTTGAGCACGACGCTCAGTTGCAGGTCTGTGGTGCAGGGCGCCGCCGGGTGAGCCACCAGCGTCAGTGTCGAAGAGGGCGAGTTGGACATCAGCGCTCAACGGTCGATGAGACGTTTGTGCCCAATCGCTGGGGGCAGGGCGCTCAGCGCAAGTGCGTTGTGCAATGACGACAAGTGAGATCCTTGAGAGGGTCGGCGGGTGGCAACGATTGTAGTGATCGCCACCCGCGCAACGGCCTCGAGCGTCCCTCGCGAGGCCGCTGCGAAACCAGCCCATCCTCAAGGCGTTGCGTCGAACGCTGGGGGTTTGACCGTGGCTGGCGTGGGTTTGATGTTGCCGACGGCGATGTCGTTGGCAATCGCCAGTCCCAGCGGCACGCCACCAATGTTGTCGGCCGTCGCGTTGGTGAACATCTCTGCCGCACTGTGCCCGGTGGTGCCGTCAAAGCGCCAGTGCACGCCCAAAAACACGCGGCTGACCGAGTTTTCATAAATGGCCTGGTGCAAGCCGGTGAAGCTGCGCATGTGGCGAGGCCGCACAGTGCCGTCGGCATCGGCGCTTTTGCCATCGACCTCGTCGGACACGAACTGGAAGGCCACGTCGTCGCTGCCGTCGGCGTGCACGGTCGCCTGGCCGATCGATTGCAGATAGAGACGTGCAGCATGGAAGGCGGCCGCACCGAAGGTGGCGTGCCCCGAGGGATACGCTGGAAACGGAGGCGTGAAGCTGGGGTTGGACACCTCGGAACTGTTGGTCTTTGGCGCACCCAGTGGCTTCCAGAAAGGGTCACAAGGCGCATTGACTGGGTTGTCGCCCACCGTGGTCCCAGGGCCCATGGCTGGGTCGTGTTCGCGGATGCCCAATACAGGACGCCAGAGGTCGTAGTAGTACTTGTAGAACCAGGCAAGGATGCCCGAGTCCCCCATGGCCACGTTGGCCAGAAAGAACATCCTGGCCATTTGCTCGGTGTTGAGCGCTTTGTCTATGGCGATCACCCGCAGCACCTGGTTGTAGAGCCGAGGCGGCGTGCCCAGCTGGCTCACACCGTCATAGGCCCAAACCAGTCCAATCATGGTTTCATCGGCGGTGCGGGTATTTTGGTTCGCGTAATGGGTGATGCCTTTGGCGGCAACTTCGTTCACGTCGGCGATGTACGCCGCTGAACTCAAGTCGGGGTACTTCGCCAGAGGATGGTAGCTGCTGATCGCAAACGGGCGAACAAAGCCATACCGCGGACCGAGAAATCCTTGGCCGCCATTCAGCGGATCCTCGCGGTGTCGTCCCCGCGCAGCCGATTCCATGTAGTTGGGAATCGAGGTGTCCGGGTCGGGGTTGGCGCCGTCGTTCTTGCGCAGGTCGACCACAGCCTGACCAATGGCACTGCCGTACCGGTGCGCGGCATCATCGGCGCCCCACATCGCACAGAACCGAGTGAACTCGCTGTTGATCAGCGAACTCTGGTTGGGATAGAGGTGCCTCAAGGTGACGGCTGCCGCGGCCGCCACTGCAATGGCAGCGTACCGCAAAGGATCGGTGCCAGGCGCTGAGGAAAAAGGGGGCTGCTGTGCAGCCCGCAGATACGGATCGTTCTTGGCCACCGGGGTTCCCAGGCCTGCGCGCGACAGCACGTACGCGTCGTGCATGGCAATGTGGGCCATGGCGGTGGCACGCGACGACAGCGTGGGACCGGCTTGCGTGCGCAGGCGGCGCTCAACGGTGTGGTCGAGTCGATTGCATTCGATCGTGACGGCGTTCCAGAAAAGGATCGGGTCTTCCATGATTTCCTCCAAAGGTTGGGTGGTGTGGTGTGTTCGGATGAAGCCAAGATGGGGTGCACATCCGACGCCGCGAAGGTACGTCTTCAACGCCGAGCCGGCATCCACCAGGAGAAGTAATCAAAGAAGGTTTGAGCAGGGCAGATACCCAGCCTGGGGGACAAGGCCTTGTGTGTGGCGTCGTGAACATGCGCCACAAGGTGGATTCAGCGGGTCGGCTGGGTGGGCCAACACGGCCGCTCAATGCATCAAGGCACTGGGGTGGGAAAGCAGTGGC
>JBIIQD010000036.1:0-11265 GCA_044342265.1 Hydrogenophaga sp.
GCGCGAACGACCATCTTGTCGTGAGCGCCGATATCCCCTCAACCAGGAGCTGAGTGCCATGCCACGTTTTGTTGACCTTTCCATCTACCTCGAAAACGACGTGCTGTCAGACCCGCCGCCACTGGCACCGAGGATCACATACCAGAAGCACGCCGACACCTTGCCCGAGTTCCTCGCCATGATTCCGGGCACCAAGCCCGAGGACTACCCTGACGGTGAAGCCGCCGCCGCCGAATGGGTCACGCTCACCACGCACAACGGCACCCACCTCGACGCGCCCTGGCATTTCCATTCCACTCAGGATGCGAAAAACGGTGGCAGCAAGCCATCGATCACCATCGACCAGGTTCCACTCGACTGGTGCTTTCGGCCGGGTGTGAAGCTGGACTTCCGTCATTTTCCCGACGGTTACGTCTGCACGGCAGCCGATGTCGAAGGTGAGTTGGCCCGCATCGGTCACGAGCTCAAACCTTTCGACATTGTCATTGTCAACACGCGTGCTGGCTCGCGCTATGGCCAATCGGACTTCCTTTCGGCTGGCTGCGGCATGGGCTACGAGGCGACCATGTACCTGCTGGAGCGCGGCGTGCGCCTGACGGGCACCGATGCCTGGAGCTGGGACGCGCCGTTCTCCCACACCGCCAAGAGAATCGCCGAAACAGGCGACATGTCGCTGATCTGGGAGGGGCACAAGGCCGGGCGCGACATTGGCTACTGCCACCTGGAGAAGCTGCACAACCTGGAGGTTCTGCCGGGCGACGGTTTCACCATCAGCTGCTTCCCGCACAAGATCCGCGGCGCGTCTGCCGGCTGGACGCGGGCGGTGGCCATTTTCAACGACCAACCCTAACAGAGGAGCCCACCATGAACAGTCCCTTGAGCGGTATCACACGCCGACACCTGATCACCTCGGCCTTGGCCGGGGCCAGCAGCCTCGCCGTCAGCCCAGCCCTGCAGGCCCAGGCACGTTTTCCTTCGCGTCCGGTCAAGCTGGTCGTGCCCTTTCCAGCAGGCGCTTCGCCAGACGTCATCGCCCGTCTATGGGGCGAGCGCTTTGCCAAGCTCTCCGGTCAACCGGTGGTGGTGGAGAATCGTCCCGGCGCCAGTTCCATCATCGCGGCCCAGGCTGTTGCGGGCGCAGCGCCCGATGGCCACAGTCTTTTATGGACGGTGAACAACACCTTCTCGATCAACCCTTTCGTTTACAAGAAGCTACCCTACAGTCTGGACGATTTTGTGCCGGTCACACGGGTGCTGTCAGTGCCCTTTGTGCTGATGGTCTCGGCCGAGTCCAAGATCCGCAGCCTGGCCGACCTGGTGGCCGCGGCCAAAGCCGCACCGGGCAAATTGACCTATGCCAGTGCGGGCATCGGCACCGCTCCCCACGTGGTGATGGCTCGGCTGCTCAACGCTGCCGGCGTTCAGATGACGCATGTGCCCTACAAAGACCTCTTCATGCCCGACGTGATGGCACAGCGCATCGACGCAGCGTTCGACGCCTCCACCACCGCGATCGCCCAGATCAAGGGCGGTAAGCTCCGCGCGCTGGGCATTTCCAGCGCTGCGCGGGTAGAGGCTCTGAAGGAGGTCCAGCCCGTTGCCGAGAGCTACCCCGGCTTCGTCGGCGAATCCTGGCAGGGCGTGTTTGCACCCAAGGGAACGCCCGATGACATCGTCGCCACGATCACCGCGCACGCACAGACGATCATCGCCGACCCCGAGTTCCGCCAGATCCTGAACGGATACGGCCTGGTGCCGGTGGGAGGAAATCCCGCAAGCTTTCGACAGTTCCTGGCCGAAGACGCCCAGGCCTGGTCGCAGGTCATCCGCAACAACCAGATCAACCTCGACTGAGCCACGTCCGATGTCATTCTTCGTCTTCCACCGCGTTTTCGGCGGCGAAGGCTGCAGCGAAGAAGCCCTCGTTGCGCACGACGGCGCCGACTCTAGGTGTTGAAGTGATGTCGCTTTTCGACCTGTCAGGCCGCACCGCGCTGGTGACCGGTGCCACGCAGGGCCTTGGTCTGGCCATCGTGACGACACTGGCAGAGCAAGGGGCACGGGTGATCGTCTCTGATCGTGATGATGCTGCCTGCGCGCGCACCGCAGCCTTGCTGCGCGAGGCAGGGCATCAAGCCACCGGGTATGCCGCCGATCTGGCGCAGGCAGAGGCTATCAATGCACTGTGCGACGCGGCTGGTGTGGTCGACGTGCTGGTCTGCAATGCAGGCATTCAAGGACCGGCAGGTCCGATGGCCCTGGCCAACGATGCCGACTGGCAGCAGGTGATCGACATCAACCTTCGCGCAGCCGTGCACCTCACTTCACGGCTGATACCCGGTATGGCGACTCGGGGCGACGGCAGCGTCATTCTGATGTCGAGCATCGCCGGGCTGCGCGGGAATCGGTCGATCGGTCTTTACGGCATGTCGAAAGCCGCGCTGGCGCAGCTCGCACGCAATCTGGCGGTCGAGTGGGGGCCCCACGGCGTTCGCGTCAATGCAGTCTCACCCGGGCTGATTCGCACGCCGCTGGCCGAAAGGTTGCTTGCCGACACGGCGTTCATGGCGCGTCGGCTGCAGGCCACGCCTCTGCGCCGCGTCGGCGAAGCGCACGAGATAGCCGGCGTCGTCGCGATGCTGGCCAGCCGCGCCGGTGGCTTCATTTGCGGACAAAACCTCGTCGTCGACGGCGGAACGACCATCAGCGATGGCTCGTGAATCCGGGAAAGGCCCCGTGAAGCTGGAACACGGAAGAAAAGAAGCTGTGATGGGAGGCTGATTCGGTGAAGCCAAGCTTGCTGTGAACAAAATCCACAGATGAATTCCGAGATAAAGAAAAAACCATGACTTCAAAAATCAACATTTGCGCAGCCCGTCGACCCGGCATGACCCACGCTCAATACAGCCGATATGTAAGCGATAACCACGCGCGGCTGGTGCTCGGGACCGAGCCGGTGGCGCGCCACATGTCCGCCTATATCCAGCAGCACGTGTACGACGGCAGCTACGGTCCCGACGCACCCGACTGGCGCTATGACTCGGTTAGCCACATCTACGCACCTTCTTTCGAAGAGCAGATGGCGGCGACCGCCACGCGCGAATACAAAGAGATCATCGCCCCAGACGAGGTGCGATTCGCCGACCAGCGCACACCGCTGTTTCTTCGGTTCGAAGAAGCACCGCTGGCGCTGCCGGAGCGTGGTGCGTCGAGCCTGCGTTTGCTGCACTACCTTCGAGCCAAGGCCGGTGTCGATACATCGGAGCTGCACGTGAAGTGGGCGTCGGCCCATGGGGCGCTGCTGGCGCAAACGCCATCGCTGTTCGACGGTGTGCGCCGCGCCGTGCTCAACAAAACGCTGCCGTTTCCCATGCCGGATGCACCTCCGCCGGATTACAGCGGGATGGTGGAACTGGGCTTCCTCCAAAACAAGGACGAAGCGGCCATGGGCGACTATGTGCAGCGCATCGAGGACCACCTCGACGGTTTGATTGATCGCGCCGCCGGCTTTTACTTGCTGGCCGAAGCGGTTCCGGTGCGCGGGACTCTGTACTGAGCGCTTCCGATACTTTCCAGGTCGAGGGTGTCGCGGGCATGCGGCTGGACTTCCTCCAACCGTTCGAGCGGCGCCGGATGCATCAGGGTTGACCCAGGTATGAGCCCTCGCGATGCCGTCCATCCAGAGATTTGATTTCCGCAAGCGCCCCCCGCTGACTAGCATCTCCACCCAGAGTGTTCGGCCGAGGGCTTGCCACGGGCGCCCTCGATTCCTTCATCCCCCTTGTGCCCAAAGAACCATGTCCATCCAGATCATCAAATCAGGCAAGCCCGCTGCCATCAAGGCGGACCTCAATGCGCAGGTGCGTGCCACCGTCGAGGGCATCCTGACCGACATCGAAACCCGCGGTGACGCAGCCGTGCGCGAATACAGCGCCAAGTTCGACAAATGGTCGCCCCAGTCCTTTCGCCTGACCCCAGTGCAGATCGACGCCTGCATCGCGTCCCTGAGCGCCCAGACGCTGGACGACATCCAGTTCGCCCAAGCCCAGATCCGCAACTTTGCCCAGATCCAGCGGGACTCGTTGAAGGACGTCGAGGTCGAGACCCTGCCTGGCGTGGTGCTCGGCCACCGCAACATCCCGATGAACTCGGTAGGCTGCTACATCCCTGGCGGCAAGTACCCGCTGATCGCCAGCGCCCACATGAGCGTGCTGACGGCCAAGGTGGCGGGCGTCAAGCGCATCGTGGCCTGCGCGCCACCGTTTGACGGCGCGCCGTGCCCCGAGATCGTGGCCGCCATGCACCTGGCTGGCGCCGATGAAATCTATTGTCTGGGCGGCGTGCAGGCGGTGGCTGCCATGGCCATTGGCACGGAAACTCTCAAGGGCGTGGACATGATCGTTGGGCCGGGCAATGCCTACGTCGCCGAGGCCAAGCGCCAGTTGTTTGGTCGTGTCGGCATCGACCTGTTTGCCGGTCCCACCGAAACCATGGTCATTTGCGACGACACGGTGGACACCGAGCTGGTGGCGGTGGACCTGCTGGGCCAGGCCGAGCACGGCCCGACCAGCCCGGCTTACTGCATCACCACCAGTCAGAAGATCGCGGCCGAGCTGCCTGCCGCCATCGACGCGGTCCTGGCCCGCCTGGACACAGCGCCCATTGCCAGCGCGTCTTGGCGCGACTATGGCGAGATCATCCTGTGTGACACCGATGAAGAGATGTTGGCCGAATCCGAGCGCCTGTGTTCCGAACATGTGCAGGTCATGACCAAAGATCCGGACTGGTTCCTGCATCGCATGACCAACTACGGCGGCCTGTTCCTGGGCCACCGCACCAACGTCAGCTATGGTGACAAGGTCATTGGAACCAACCACACCCTGCCCACGCAGGGGGCTGGCCGCTATACCGGCGGCCTGTGGGTGGGCAAGTTCATCAAGACCCACACCTATCAGCGCGTGTTGAGCGACGAGGCCTCGGTGATGGTGGGTGAGGTCTGCTCGCGCCTGTGTGGATACGAACACATGAGCGGTCACAAAGAGCAGGCCGATATCCGCGTGCGTCGCCTCAAGAAGGCTGTGGCCTGATTGGAGAAGGTGCATGACGACGCTTGACGGACGCGTGGCGGTGGTGACCGGCGGTGCTGGCGGCATTGGCGAGGCCATCTGCCGCGGGCTCGCCCGCGCTGGCTACGCCGTGGTGGTGGGCTACAACAGCTCGGAGGGACCGGCACAGGCACTGGCGGCGCAGCTGCCGCTGTCCACCTTGCCCCACATGGCGCTGAAGGCAACGGTGACCGACCGTTCGGTGTTGGCCGCGCTGGCCGACACGGTGAAGCGCAGCTATGGGCGTTGCGACATCTTGGTCAACTGTGCCGGCACAACCCGGTTCGTTCCACACGCCGATCTCGATGCCCTGGACGACGCGTTGATCGATCAGATCCTCAGCACCAACGTGCGCGGGCCGTTCGCCGCCTTGCGGGCGCTGCAACCCCTGCTGGCTGCACCCCGAGCAGACGGCAGCACCGGCCTGGTGGTCAACATCTCATCGATTGCTGCAGTCACCGCTACGGGCAGCAACGTCATGTATTGCGCGTCCAAGGCGGCGGTGGACAATATGACGAAATCGCTGGCTCGCGCGCTCGCGCCGCAGGTTCGGGTTCTCTCGGTCTCGCCGGGTCTGGCGGACACCGAATTCGTCAAATCGATGGACCCGGTCTGGCGCGACGAGCAGGCCAGCCGGACGCCCCTGGGGCGTCTTGCGCAACCAGAAGAGGTCGCCGCCGCTGTGGTGGCCGCTGCTACCCACCTCACGTTCACCACCGGGGCCGTGATCTCCGTCGATGGCGGTCGCCCATTGGCATGAACTTCAACTCCAAGACACCATGAAACTCGCCACCCTCAAGAACAACAGCCGTGACGGCCGCCTCGTCGTCGTCTCGCGCGACCTGCAGCGCGCCATTGATGCGACCGCTGTAGCACCGACCCTGCAACACGCGATCGAGCACTGGAGCCAGGTCGAGCCCGGGTTGCAGGCTTTGTACGCGCAGCTGAACGCGGGCCAGGCGGCGTCCGCCTTCGTCTTCGATCCAGCCCAGGCCATGTCGCCGCTGCCGCGCACCCACCAGTTCGTCGATGCCTCGGCGTTTCTGAACCACGGCAACATCATGGAAGAGGCCTACGATCTCCACGTGAAAAAGACACCGGGTATTCCAGTGCTCGTGCAGCGCCAGAGCGACGACTTCTGGGGCCCGTGCGACGACTACCCGCTGCTCACCGAGGCTGACAACGGCGACTTCGAAGGCGAGTTTGCTGTGATCGTTGACGACACGCCCATGGCCAGCAGCCCCGAGGTCTGCGCCAGCAAGATCCGCCTGGTGATGATCCTCAACGACGTGAGCATGCGCGCGCACCTGTTCCGCGAACTGCAGATGGGCTTTGGATTCATCAACGCCAAGCCAGCCGCCGTGTTTGGTCCGGTGGCTGTCACGCCCGACGAGCTCGGCGAGGCCTGGGGCGCCGATGGACGTATTCACTTGGACATGCACGTCAGCCGCAACGGCGAGTGGTTCGGGCACCCCAATGCCCGTGAAATGGACTGGAGTTTTGGCGAGTTGCTGGCCCATCTGGGGCTGAATCGCAACCTGCGCGCTGGCACCATCCTGGGCACTGGCACGGTGAGCAACAAGGCCGCGCGGGAAGTGGGTTCGGCCTGCCTGGCCGAGAAGCGCGCACTGGAAAAAATCAGCACCGGCGAGTCCACCACGCCCTTTCTGCGGTGGGGCGACCGCTTGCGTTTCGAGGCGAAGGACGCGCAAGGCCAGTCCATCTTCGGCGCCATCGACCACCGCTTCGTTCCTTTCAAAGAAGGGCAATAAATGACCCACGTCGTTGTCACAGGCGCCGAAGGATTCGTCGGTCAGGTGCTGGTAAGGCGCCTGTTGAGCGAAGGCCTGAAAGGTCGCCCCGTCACGCGCCTGAGCTTGATGGATGTGCGCTTCGCCGCGCCGCCCGCCAACGAGCGCTTGCGTCATATCGAAGGCAGCATCGCCGACCCGATGGTGCGTGCCCGTGCCTTTGATGGCGCGGTGGACGCTGCGTTCCACTTGGCCAGCCTGCCTGGTGGTGCCGCAGAAAAGAACTACGAGCTGGGCCGTGAGATCAACCTCATGGCCACCTTGGGCCTGCTGGAAGATGCGAGAGCGCAAGCCCAGCCACCGCGCTTCGTCTTCGCCAGCACCGTCGCCGTTTACGGCGAGCACCTGCCGGCCGAAGTCAATGAAGACACCTTGCCCAACCCAGGCCTGAGTTACGGGGCCCACAAGCTGGCCAGTGAGTACTTGGTGGCCGACGCGACGCGCAAGGGCTGGGTGCAGGGCTGCTCGCTGCGCCTGCCTGGTGTGGTGGCTCGGCCGGGCGAGGGCGTGGGCATGATGAGCGCGTTCATGAGCCTTCTGTTCTGGAAGCTGGCTGCGGGCGAGCCGCTGACGGTTCCCGTCTCGCGCGATGGTGTGGCCTGGTGGATCTCGGTCGGCGCGTGTGTGGACAACCTGCTGCACGCCGCCACGGTGGACCCTGCGCAGCTCGATCCCCGCCGCAGCTACCAGATGCCGGTGCTGCGCCTGAGCGTGGGCGAGCTGGTGACCGCGCTGGCCCAGCGGTTTGGGGCTGATCGCGAGTCCCTCGTCACGTACCAGCCCGATCCCTTCATTCAAAAGCTGTTCGCCGCCTACCCCCCGCTGGTCACGCCGAAGGCAGA
Organism: Hydrogenophaga sp.; assembly: GCA_044342265.1. Classification (GTDB taxonomy): domain Bacteria; phylum Pseudomonadota; class Gammaproteobacteria; order Burkholderiales; family Burkholderiaceae_C; genus Hydrogenophaga. Next base: position 7,759 of record JBIIQD010000036.1, read on the forward strand.
GGCCCTCGGTCTGGTGAATGACGGCGACATCCAGACCCTGATCACCCGGGCGATGGCCGACTGAACCTCATCGCGTGTAGGTCGAAGGCAAGATGAAGAACTCACATTCGACCCGTTGGTCTTTGGCGTAGACGGCGTCCGTTTCGTGCCCCCGTGGCCCGGGCAGAGGCCTTCTGCGCGCAATGGTCGCATTCCGAAACTCGCTGCGGTTTGTGCTCTGACGCTGGCCGAGCAGGATATGCAGCGCGGCCACCGCCTCTAGGCCGGTGAGAAGTTCGGCCGTGCCGCGCTGTACTACGGCATCGCCGAGCGCATGCAGGCTCATGGCTTTGAGGCCCGGCTGGCGATGTACCAGCGCTCGCTCGCCTTGTTTGCGCTGGCGCGTGAACATGGTCGCGATAACTGCGAGCGTGTGGAGATTCCCTACAAGAGTACCCACCTGGCGGGCCTGCTTGTCCGCGCCGAGGGCGTGAGTGGCAAGGCACCCATCGTGGTCGTGATGAACGGCCTGGACTCCACCAAGGAGATGCTGGCCAAGAGCGTGATGGGCACGATGTTCGCCCGCCGGGGCTTGTCGGCCTTGTTCATCGACCAGCCCGGCACCGGCGAGGCGCTGCGCCTGCAAAGCCTGCCGGCGGTGCACAACACGGAAGTCTGGGCCAGCCCGATCGTCGACTGGCTGGTTGCGCGCGATGCCGTGGATGCCCGGCGCATCGGCGCCCTGGGCGTGTCGCTGGGCGGCTACTACTGCCCGCTCGCCGTCGCCTTCGAGCCGCGCTTCGCCTGCGGTGCCGTCTGGGGCGCCAACCACGACTGGCGCGAGGTGCAGCAGGCCCGCCTGCGCCATGAGGGCGAAAACCCTGTGCCGCACTACTGGAAGCACGTGCAGTGGGTGTTCGGCGCCAAAGACATGGACGACTTCTTGTCCAAGGCAGAACACATGCACTTGAACGGTGTGCTGGAGCGCATCACCGTGCTCTTCCTGATCACCGACGGCCAGAACGATCGCCAGATCCCGCTCAAAGTCGCGCACCAGAGCTACGAACAACTGGTGAACGCTCCCAGAAAAGACCTGTTCATCTTCGACGATTCCACCGGCGGCGTGGAGCACAGCTCGCTTGATAACCCCAACAACGCCGGCAACCAGATCGCCGACTGGCTCGCTGAGCAACTCGGGGGCAGCACGGCCTGAACCGCTAGATCTGCGGCTGACCGTGGTGGTGGTCTCGGCCATTGGCGCCGAAGAGCCGTCCCGTGCGGGCGACATCATGCGACCGATGGTGGCCGACAACTTGGGGCATGCCACCCAGCTCGCTGTCTGATCAAACGCCGATTTGCTCAAGCGCTGGCAGAGACTGCGCATGGGCGATGATCTTCTCGCGAAGCCACTGGCTGCCAGGATCGAGGTCGCGGTATCGGTGCCATTGCAGCGTCTCGATCAATCGGGGCGCTTCGAAGTCCAAACGCACGAGACGCACGGGAAACTGCTGTGCAACCTGAACCGCCATCCGTGTGTGCAAAGTGGCCACGCGACTGGTTCCTCTGAGCAGCGCAGGGAGCAAGCTGAAATTGTTGACGACCACCTCCACATGGGGCGGCGTGCCGTGCTCGCTGACGAACCAGGTCTCGAAGTGAGGCCGGCCATTGTTTTCCATCGTGACGTGGCGCATGGCCTTGAACTGTTCCAGCGTCACGCTGTGTCCAACCGTCTGGTTGTCGCGATCCACCATCGCGAGGTAGCTGTCCTCGAACAGATCGATGGACGCCTGGTTGGGGGTCGTGAAGCGCGCGGGATTGATGACGAAATCGACCTCGCCGTTTTCCAGTTCGGTGGCGGCTTTGTTGCTGGGCTGATGGAACTCCACAGTCACGCCGGGAGCCTCCAGGTGAACTTCCCGCAGCACGTCCAGCAGCAGCACCTGGGTCAGATAGTCGGACGCCACGATGGAGAAATGTCGGCGTGAGCTGGCCGGGTCGAACTCGGGCCGAATGGACAAGGTTGCGTCCAGTCGCAGCATCAGATCGTTCACCTTTTCCACCAGTGTCTCGGCCAGCGGTGTCAGCTCCATGCGCCGCCCTATAGGGGTGATCAGCGGATCATCGAAATACTCGCGCAAGCGGGCCAGCATGCCGCTCATGGCCGACTGCGTGACGTGCAATTGCTCACCTGCACGCGTCACGTTGCGTTCGGTCAGCAAGGCGCGCAATGCTGTCAGCAGGTTCAGATCAAGGCGTTGGTAGCGCATGGTTTGGCGGTGTTCGTGATGAGTCAGTATAGAAACATCTCGCGCGACTTCCGAGCGATCATAGGCTGGCACTGGTATGTGTGCGCGCGATGCGGACCATCGCAAGATTCGATTGGAGGCTGCGCGTCGCGATGTCTATCATGCGAGCATTTTCACCACAGCAAGCGCATGGGCATGACAACAAATCCGTTGCAGGGCTGGCAAGTTGATCGTTCAGAAATTCGCACACAAGGCGTCGATCTCCAGCGTCCCGAGTGCATTCTTGCAGAGCCCGATGGCACGCTATGGACAGCTGACGCGCGGGGGGTTGTTCGACTGGACACCGACGGCAGCCAGGTGCTGATTCGCCAGCAGGGCGTGGCCGACCGCGACCTGAACGCCGCCGCGATGCTCATGGGTGGCAGCCTGCCCAACGGCATCGCGTTTGATCAGAGCGGCAACATCCTCATCGCCAACTTCGGTACCGATGCGATCGAGCTGATGACCCGCGACGGTCATTCCAGAACCTTGCATGACAACATCGACGGTGAGCCTTTGGGCAAGACCAACTTCGTGCTCACCGATTCCCGTGGTCGCATCTGGTTCACGGTGACCACGCGCCTGAAACCCTGGACCCGTTCGATCAACGAGAAGGCGCCAGACGGGTATGTGGGCCTCATTGACGAAAAAGGCATCCGAATCGTGGCCGATGGCTTTGTGGGGACGAACGAAATCCGCCTGGATGCCAAAGAGGAATGGCTGTACGTGGTGGAGTCCAATGCCCGCCGCATTTCCCGCCTTCGGGTGGCGCCGGACGGCTCATGCAGTGATCGCGAAGTATTCGGTCCGCCCAATCTCGGCGGCATCCCTGACGGATTTGCTTTCGACGCTTTCGGCAACCTCTGGATCACACTGATCATGGCAGAGCGGCTGGTGGCGCTGACCCCCGAGGGTGAGTTGCTCACTCTGCTGGACGACGGCAAGCCCGACGCCATCGCCGCGTTTGACCGCCACTTCTACGACGGCACCATGACGCCCGAGATCATGGCGACCTGCAAGGGCAGCCTGGCGCCGTGGATGGCCAGCCTGACCTTCGGAGGCCCCGATCTGCGTACGGTGTACCTCGGCAGTCTGCTGGGAACCAGCCTTCCGTACTTCCGGTCGCCGGTGGCCGGGCTGCCGATGTCGCACTGGCATAGGCGCTGAAGGCGGCAGTCAACACGGCGCAGGAGATCCGCATTTGGTCCAACTGGGTAGAAACACGGCTTCGAGTCCGCGTTAG
>JBIIQD010000505.1:0-2891 GCA_044342265.1 Hydrogenophaga sp.
CGACTTGGAGACGTTGGCGGCCTGCGCGACATCAAGGATGGTCGTGGCCCTCGGGCTGTTTGCTGGTCTGGGCATGAGGTGCAAATGTCCTTCCTGGGGAAGACTGTCTTTGATTGTCTTTTGGCGTACATCCATCGTAGCTCGTTAGAACGTTCCAACAGTTTAGCTTGAATGGGGACCATGAACACGAGCGTCGCAGGATCGACCACCTTGCATCACGCCCCTGCGTCTTGGTGTTTACCCTAGGTCGGTGGTTTCGCCATTGACAGTTCATGGGAACGTTCCAATAATTCGTTGGAACGTTCCCATAAAGAAGCACATGACCGCAAAGAGACAAGCAATCAAGACCGGATGGGGGCTCATCGGAGCCAGCACCATTGCTGCTGAACACATGATCGGCGCCATCCGCTCACAGGCTGGCCAGGAGGTGGTGGCTGTCATGAGCAGCAACGTGGAGCGTGGCAATGCATTCGCCCACGAGCACGGCATTGCGGCCTCGTACGGTTCGGTCGCAGACTTGTTGTCTGACCCCGCGGTGCACGTGGTGTACATCAGCACTACGAACGAGCTGCATAAGGAGCAGGTTCTGGCTGCCGCCGCAGCGGGCAAGCATGTTCTTTGCGAGAAGCCTCTGGCCCTGTGCCTGGAAGATGCCCGCGAAATGGTGGATGCCTGCCGCAAGGCGGGTGTGGTCATGGCGACCAACCACCACCTGCGCAATGCAGCCACGCATCGCAAGATTCGCGAACTGATCGAACAAGGCGCAATCGGCAAGCCGCTGTTCGCGCGTGTCTTTCACGCGGTGTTTCTCCCGCCCCACCTGCAAGGCTGGCGCTTGGACAAGCCGCAAGCCGGTGGCGGCGTGATTCTGGACATCACGGTGCACGACGCCGACACCCTGCGATTCGTTCTGAACGCAGAACCCGTGAGCGCTGTGGGCCTGTCGCAGTCGGCCACCATGGCCAAGGAAGGGCTGGAGGACGGCGTGATGGCCGTCTTGCGGTTTGACAACGGGGTACTTGCGCAGGTCCACGATGCGTTCACGGTGAAGCACGCGTCCACCGGCATTGAAATTCACGGTGAAGCTGGTTCCATCATCGGCCGGGATGTGATGACCCAGCGTCCTGTGGGGGAGATCGTTCTTCGCAATGCAGACGGCGAAAAGCAGGTTTCCGTTGAACACGTGAACCTCTACGAACGCGGAGTGGCCGCGTTCTGCGCTGCCTTGTGTGGAGAGGGTCGGCCCGCCGCCTCAGGCGAAGACGGCGTCCGCTCGCTTGCAGCCGCCATCGCGGTACTGCAGGCATGCAAGTCGGGGCAGCTTGTCCCTGTGAACACATAACCACACAAAGGTTGGCAACGTGAAAAAGGTCATTACCCCGGCTCAGGCAGCCGCGCTCATTCGAGACGATGACATCATCAGCATCAGTTCATCCAGCGGTCTGGGCTGCCCGGACAAAGTGCTGGAAGCCATCGGCGAGCGGTTTGATCAGGAGGGCTCGCCGAAAAACCTCACCACGCTCAACCCCATCGCGGCCGGGGACATGTATGGCATCAAAGGCATCGACCACATCGCAAAACCAGGCCTTCTGAAGCGCATCCTGGCGGGCTCGTATCCCAGTGGCCCGTCTTCGCTGCCGATGCCGGCTGTGTGGCGAATGATCGTTGACAACCAGGTCGAGGCCTACAACATCCCCAGCGGCATCCTGTTCGACATGCACCGCGACGCGGCAGCACGGCGCCCCGGTGTCTTGACCCAGGTGGGCATGGGGACCTTCGCAGACCCTGAGCAGCAAGGCTGTGCGATGAACGAGGTCGCCGCCAGGAAGCCTGTGGTGCGCAAGGAGTACTTCGATGGGCGCGAATGGCTCTACTTTCCGGCGGTCGTTCCGAGCGTGGCCATCATCCGCGCCACCACGGCCGACGAACGTGGCAACCTGACCTACGAACACGAGGGCGCCCTGCTGGGCGGACTGGACCAGGCCCTGGCGGCCCGCAACAACGGCGGCATCGTGATTGCCCAGGTCAAGCGTCTGGTCAAGGACGGCACGCTGCGCCCACACGACGTACGGGTCCCCTGCAACCTGGTGGATTACGTGGTGGTGGACCCCGATCAGATGCAGACCACCCAAACCAGCTACGACCCGGCCATCAGCGGCGAAATCTTTCAGCCCCTGGCGACCTTCGAGAACCAGGTCTGGGGCGCCGAGAAAGTGATCGCCCGCCGTGCTGCGCTGGAACTCGGTCATGGATACGCGGCCAACCTGGGTTTTGGCATCTCGGCCAACGTGCCGCGCATCCTGCTCGAAGAGGGGCTGCACGGCGAGGTGACCTGGGCCATCGAGCAGGGCGCCGTGGGCGGCATGCCTCTGCTGGGCTTCGCATTCGGCTGCGCATCCAACGCCGACGCCATCATGGCATCCCCCAACCAGTTCACCTACTTCCAGGGCGGCGGCTTTGACATCACCTTGCTGTCCTTCCTGCAGGTGGACCAGAACGGCAGCGTGAACGTCTCCAAGCTGGGGGCCAAGCCCTATCTGACGGCGGGCTGTGGTGGTTTCGTGGACATCACGGCCCATGCACGTCGCATGGTGTTTTCGGGCTTCTTCACCGCTGGTGCGAAGCTGGAAGTGGGCGGCGGCCAGCTGACCATCCTGCAAGAGGGCAAGACAAAGAAGTTCGTCAACACCGCCGAGCACATCACCTTCAGCGGCCTGGTGGGCAGCCAGCGACAGCAGCACGTCATCTACGTCACCGAGCGTTGTGTGATCGTTTTGCGCGATGGCGAGCTGGTGGTCACCGAGATCGCTCCCGGCATCGATCTGCAGCGCGATGTCCTGGACCAGGCGGAGGTCCAGCTCAAGGTGGCCGATGACCTTCGGCTGATGGAT
>JBIIQD010000504.1:0-2891 GCA_044342265.1 Hydrogenophaga sp.
GCCCACCAGGTGGCGGTGTTCGAAGCGGCCACCGCCGACCTGCCGGGCGAACGCACGCTGTGCAACAGCGCAGCCATCTTGCGCCACGCGCAGAGCCCGCTGCGTGGCGAGGGCGTGAGCACGCTGGCGGCCGACTGGGTGCGCGAGGGCATTGCGCTCTACGGCAGCGCGCCCGACCACCCCGAACACACCGCTGCCGGCTGGGATCTGAGCCCGACGATGAGCCTGACGACCCAGGTCATCGGCACGCAGCAACTGCAGCCCGGCGACACCGTGGGCTACGGTTCCGCGTTCACCGCCGACCAAGCCATGCGCATCGGCGTGGTCGCCTGTGGCTACGCCGACGGTTACCCGCGCCACGCACCCACCGGCACGCCGGTGCTGGTGAACGGCGTGCGCACCCGCGTGGTGGGTCGCGTCAGCATGGACATGATCACGGTCGACTTGGCGCCGCTGGAAGCGGCGGGCGTGGCCGCCGGGGTCGGCAGCGAGGTGGTGCTCTGGGGCGTGTCGCCAACCACCGGCGCCGCGTTGCCGGTGGACGAGGTGGCGCGCGCGGCTGGCACCATCAGCTACGAACTGCTGTGTGCCGTGGCACCCCGGGTGCCGTTTGCTGTGGCGGCTTGACCGCCTGGTTACCAGCCGGATTCATTTGCACAAACACCCGGGCGTTGGGGCTCGACTGCGCAGACAATCGATTGCATTGACCCTTTGATCGATTGAAAGCCTCCCATTGAACGCCGTCCCTGACTTTTTGGTCGCCCCGCTGAAGCTGTTGCGCGACTTGCCTTTTGTCGCCTGGATCATCCTGTACTGTGCGCTTACCTGGGGCGTCTTCGGCGCCTTGCTGGGCGCCTTGACGCCCAATTTGCGCGCGCAGATGGGCGTCTCGTTTCAGCAGATGGGCTGGCTGATGGCGATCTGGAGTGCGGGCGGTGCCATCGGCTCGCTGCTGGGCGGCGCCATCGCCAAGCGTTTTGCACCGCGCCGCTTGCTGCGCATGTACACGGCGGCGGTGCTGGTGGCCATGGTGGGCGTACTGATGGCGCCCAGCTTCGGTTGGCTGGCGTTCTTCCTGGTGACCATCGCCACCTTCGAGACCGCGCTGTTCACCGTTGGCCACGGCCTATTGGCGGAGATGAGTGACGACCCCGAGCAGCGCACCCGCATCATCAGCCTGGTCGATGTCTGCTACAGCCTGGGCACCTTGGTGTCGCCCTTGATGGTCGCGGCGGTGCTGGTGGCCAACCCCAGCTGGCGCGGCCCCTATATGGTGTTCGGCTTGATGGCAGTGAGCCTGTTTGTGTTGACCTTGCGCCGGCGCGCCTTGCGCGATGTGGCCTTTCGGGCCGACCACGCGCACGTGTCAGCGGGTGGTGAGCAGCGTGAGTCGCTGGATTACATGGACCTGCTGCGCCAGCCGGTGGTGCGCTGGGTATTGTTTGGCGGGGTGTGCAGCGGCCTGTGTGAATGGGGCCAGTACTTCTGGTTCGTGAGCTTCGCCACCGAGGCGCTGGGCGAGCATGAGCAGACCGCGCGCATCGCGCTGGGCTTTCTCATGGCGGGGATGGTCACTGGACGGGTCTGGCAAGCGTTCGTGCATAGCCGCTGGAGCATGGAGCAGAAGATCCAGGGCCTGGGCCTGCTGGCCGCCGTGGCGTTGACGGCGGTGTGGCTGAGCCCTGCCCACGCGCCCTTTGCCTGGTTGGCCGTCTGCAACTTCCTCACCGGACTGGGTGTGTCGGTCGGCTTCCCGATTCTGCTGGGCATCGCCCTGCGCAGTTTTCCCCAGGAGGCACCCCGCCTGTCGGCCTTGCTGATGATTTCGTTCACCGTGGGTGCCCAGATCGCTGCACTGTTCATGGGAGAACTGGCCGAGCAGTTCGGGCTGCGTGCGGCCTATGGGGTGCTGGTGCTGTCGGCCCTGGGGTTCCTGTGCGCCGCCTGGGTGCTGGCGCGACAGCGCGCTTGACGTACAGCGCCAGGAAATGTCGTTCTCTGATACCCGTGGGGGTATATGTTATACTTTGGCAATCCTTGGAGATTGCCATGCTTGCCCGCGCCACCGCCCGCCCTTGTTTACCCCCTTCGCCAAGTCGCCTGACCCGCCTGCGCGCTCTGGCGGTGGGCCTGTGGGTGGGCAGCGGTATGGCTTTGGCCGCCGACCCTGAACCAGTGGCTGGCCCAAGGGTGACGGTGGTGGCGCTGGGCGCCCAGGCCGTGGGTGCCGGACTTGTGCTCGACGGCACGCTGCAGGCCGTGCGCCAGAGCGTGCTCTCGGCCCAGGCCAGCGGCCGCATCGCCACGCTGTCGGTCAAAGCGGGTGACCGTGTCAAGGCCGGGCAGGTGCTGGCCGTGATCGACGACCGCGCCACCCAGGCCGGTGTGGCCCAGGCCCAGGCCGGGCTGGCCCAGGCCGACGCCAGTCTGACCAACGCTAAAGCTGCGTACGAGCGTGCCCGCGATCTGCGCGCACAGGGCTTCCTGGCCCAGGCGGCGGTCGATGCCGCCCTGGCCCAGTACAAGGCTGCGCAGGCGGGCACCGCCGCCGCGCGAGCCGGGCAGACGCAGGCCAGCGTGGCCCAGGGTTTCACCCGACTGACCGCACCGTATGACGGCTGGGTGCTCGCCACCCACGCCGAGGCCGGCGCGCTGGCGATGCCGGGCGCGCCGGTGCTCACGGTGTACGCGCCGCAGCCGATCCGCGCGGTGGTGCATGTGCCGGCCTCGATGCAGTCGCTGGCCCAGTCGGCTTCCAAAGTAGAAGTGCAATTGCCCGGCACCGACCGCTGGGTGGTGCCCGCGTCCACCAGCAGCGTGCCCGCGGCCGATCCGGTGTCGCAGACGGTGGAGTGGCGCCTGAACCTGAGCGAGGCCGATGGTGCGAACCA
>JBIIQD010000506.1:0-2889 GCA_044342265.1 Hydrogenophaga sp.
ACTGAAGTTCCCCCTTGACCTCTGCGCCGCTGCACATCGAATTCCCCGAGTCTCTGCCCGTTTCCGCGCGTCGGGAAGAGATCGAGGCCGCCATCCGCGACCACCAGGTGGTGATCGTCTGTGGCGAAACCGGCTCGGGCAAGACGACGCAGTTGCCGAAGATCGCCTTGAAGATGGGCCGGGGTCGACTGAACGCCCAGCCGGGCCAGCGCGGGCAGCTGATTGGCCACACACAGCCACGGCGCATAGCCGCGTCCAGCGTGGCCAAGCGCATCGCCGAAGAACTGAAGACGCCGCTGGGCGAGGTGGTGGGCTACAAGGTCCGGTTCCAGGACCGGCTGAGCAAGGACGCGTCGGTCAAGCTGATGACCGACGGCATCTTGCTGGCCGAGACGCAGACCGACCCCGACCTGCGCGCCTACGACACGATCATCATCGACGAAGCGCACGAGCGCTCGCTCAACATCGACTTCCTGCTCGGCTACCTGCGCCAGTTGCTGCCGCGGCGGCCAGACCTGAAGGTGATCGTCACTTCGGCCACCATCGATGCCAACCGGTTTGCGCGCTACTTCGAATCGAAGAGCGGTCCCGCGCCGGTGCTCATGGTGTCGGGCCGCACCTTCCCGGTGGAGGTTCGTTACCGGCCCTTTGAAGAGAGCCGCGAATACGACCTGAACAACGCGATTGCCGATGGTGTGGACGAGCTGTGGCGGGGTGGGGCAGGCCAAGGTGGCGACATTTTGGTGTTCCTGCCGGGTGAACGCGAGATTAGAGAAGCCGCTGACCACCTGCGCAAGCACCTGGCGCACCAGCCGGCGCTGCGCAATGCCGAGGTGTTGCCGCTGTTCGCGCGTCTGTCACAGGCCGAGCAGGATCGCATTTTTCAAGACCACAGCGGGCGGCGCATCGTGCTGTCGACCAACGTGGCCGAAACCTCGCTGACGGTGCCGGGCATCCGATTTGTCATCGACGCGGGCACGGCGCGCGTCAAGCGCTACAGCTTTCGCCAGAAGGTGGAACAGTTATTGATCGAGCCGATCAGCCAGGCCGCAGCCAACCAGCGCGCGGGCCGCTGCGGCCGGGTCGCCGACGGTATCTGCATCCGGCTCTACGACGAGGCGGGTTTCATCGGCCGACCACAGTTCACCGACCCGGAAATCCTGCGCAGCTCGCTGGCGGGCGTGATCCTGCGCATGAAGGCGCTGCACCTGGGCGCGGTGGAAGACTTCGCGTTTCTGGAAGCGCCGCAGCGCCGCGCCATCACCGACGGTTACCAGCTGCTGTCCGAACTGGGCGCGGTGGACGATGCCAACGAGCTGACCCGCATCGGCCAGACGCTCAGCCGCCTGCCGCTGGACCCGCGCGTGGGCCGCATCCTGCTGGAGGCGCAGCAGCGCGGTGCGCTGGACGAGGTGCTGGTCATCGCGTCCGCCCTGAGCCTGCAGGACGTGCGCGACCGGCCACTGGAGAAACAGACCCAGGCCGACCAGGCGCACAAGAAGTTCGACGACGAGAAGAGCGAGTTTTCGGGCACGCTGAAGTTGTGGAAGTGGCTGGAAGATAGCAAGGGAGGCCACGGAACCGACCACAAGCTCAGCCACCGCCAGTACGACAACCTGCTGCGGGAGAACTACATCAACGTACGGCGCGTGCGCGAATGGCGTGACATCTACAGCCAGCTGCACACCGTGGTGGCCGAGCACAAGTGGCAGCTCAACACACAACCCGCCAGCTATGAGCAGTTGCACCTGTCGATGCTGGCCGGCCTGCTGGGCAACATCGGCCAGAAGAGCGACACCGAAGACTGGTACCTGGGCGCGCGCGGCATCAAGTTCCACCGGCATCCGGGTGCCAACCTGAGCAAGAAGCCGGGCCGCTGGATTGTGTGCGCCGAGCTGGTGGAGACCGCGCGCCTGTTCGGTCGCGGCATTGCGAACATCGAGCCGCAGTGGCTGGAACAGGTGGGCGAGCACCTGCTGAAAAAGCAGATGCTGGACCCGCACTGGGAAAAGAAGGTCGCCCGCGTCTCGGCGCTGGAGCGCGCCACGTTGTACGGCCTGGTGGTTTACCACCAGCGGCGGGTGGACTACAGCAAGGTCGACCCGGCGGGCGCGCGCGAGATCTTCATCCGCGAAGCGCTGGTGGGTCAGCTGCACGAGGACACCTGGGACAGCAAGCTGCCCTTTCTTGCCGCCAACCGCCGCACCGTGCGCGAGGTGCAGGAGCTGGAACACAAAGCCCGCCGGCAAGACGTGCTGGTCGATGACGAGCTGATCTACGCCTTCTACGACCAGCAACTGCCGGCCGACGTGTGCAACGGCGCAGCCTTCGAGCGCTGGTACCGGGACCACAGCCGTGAGAACCCGAAGCTGCTGTTCCTCACCCGCGAAGAACTGATGCGGCACGAGGCCGCAGGTATCACCACCCAGGCGTTCCCGAAGACGCTGCGCCTGGGCGGCGTGGACTGCGCTGTGGCCTACCTGCACGAGCCGGGTGACCCGCGCGACGGCTTGAGTGTGACGGTGCCCATCTTTGCGCTCAACCAGGTCAGCGAAGACCGCTGCGACTGGCTGGTGCCCGGCATGCTCAAGGACAAGGTGCAGGCCCTGCTCAAAACCCTGCACCAGCGCCCGCGCTCGCGCCTGGTGCCGCTGCCGGCCACGGCAGAAAAAATGACCGAGGCGCTGTGCCGGCCCGAGGTGTTTGGCGCTGGCAACCTGATGGACGCGTTGTTGAAACTGGTGCGCGAAGCCACGCAGCTTGACATCGTGCGCAACGACATCAAGGTCGACATGCTCACGCCCCACCATTTCATGCACCTGCGCGTGGTGGACGAACACGGTCGCCAATTGGGTCAAGGTCGAAACCTGGGCGCGCTCAAGGCCGAGC
>JBIIQD010000507.1:0-2884 GCA_044342265.1 Hydrogenophaga sp.
TTGGGGTCGGCCAGGCAGTCGATCCAGCCGCGCGTGCTGGCTTTCACAAAGGCGGCCAGTGGGCCGGGCGCCTCGGCGATCACCTTGGGGTTGGCCACCAGGCCGTTGCCATAGGACTTCATGCCGAAGTCGGAGAAGCGGAACACCGTGAGCTGCTCAGGCCCCATGCCGCGCGCCTTGAGGTTGAGCAGGCCGGTGAAATAGAAATAGGCCACGGCGTCAAAGTCGCCTTTGACGAAACGCGTGTCGCCAATGTCGGGCGTGGCGTTTTCCCACTTCACGCCACTGGGGTCGAAGCCCTGCGCCTTGGCAAACACCGGGAACAGCTTGCGCGACGCGTTGAAGGGCTGACCGAGGATGGACTTGCCCGCCAGGTCGGCCGGTTTCTTGATCGGTCCGTCCTTGCGCACCATCACCGAGTTGGGGTTCAGGTCGTACTGGATGGCCACCGCCTTGAGCGCGGCTTGCGGGTTGGCCAGGTTGAACTCGACCATGCTGGAGAGGTCGGCCGACGCGGCATCGTAGGCGCCGCCGCCCACCAGGCTGATGGCCGCCGCCGAGCCGTTGCCGGTGTCGATGGTCACGTCCAGACCGGCGTCTTTGTAGTAGCCCCGTTGCTGGGCCAGCAGAAAGCCGGCGCCCGAGGCCTCGACCTTCCAACCCAGGTTGAATTTGAACTTGTGCAGCGAGCCCTGGGCGCGAACCCATGGCGTGGCCGCGAGCAAGGAGGTGGCGCCGGTGGCGCAAAGCAAGGTGCGACGTTGCATGACAAGAGTCTCCGTTCCAGTGTTGCCCAAAGCGGGGCCCGGCCGAGCCAGGCGCCGACCATCGGCGCGCCAAAGCGCGCCGTACACCAGAGCAATTTCCTGCGGTCGCAACCGCTGAACGCTTCTACTCTGTCAGCGGAGGCTTTTGCAGTTTTCATGCCAGCGGCTGGCCCTCTGGCGCGCCCGTGTGCAAGCCACTGGAGCGGCATGGTGGTGCGTTCAGGCCGTGCAAGAGCCCAAAGCGGTGCTTGCGGATGCGCTGCGGCCAAGGCACTGGTGGGTGGGTGTCCATTCCGGTGCACACACCCGGCTCGGCGCTGGCCTGAAACCTGCTAAAAAATGAGCGAGAGTAGAAGCGTTCACCAGTGGCCTCATCCAAGCGCCGCTGGCCGGGAATTGCTCTCGAGGCCGTGACCCCACGCGCTGCCCTGGCGGCGGCGTGGGCGCGGAGGCTTCGAGACGCGGCGCACCTGCCTGCTCACGGTTCCTCCTGCGCGCGGCATGCCACCCGCTGTTTCAACCCTTGCAGGAGCCCTCTCATGTCATCCCTCACCGAAATCGCCAAGGAAGCCCGCCTGGGCAACGCTGGCCACGAAACCTCGGCGCGCGATGTGCCTGTCATCGACCTGTCGGATTTTGACCAGCGTCGCGCCGAGATCACCGAACAACTCTGGCGCGCGGCGGTCGATGTCGGCTTCTTTCAGCTGAAGAGCCATGGCGTCCCGCTGGAAGACGTGCGCAGCGCTTTTGCCATGAGCGAGCGTTTTTTTGCGCTGCCCGATGCCGTCAAGTCGCAATGGCCGCTGGCGCGCAACGCGGGGTGGGAAAGCCTGTCGCAGGTTCGGCCCTCCACCGGCGTGGCCGATCAGAAGGAGAGTTACCAGATGACCCGGCCGCGCATGGCGGGGCTGTACCCGAGCGAAGCCGAGTTGCCCGGCTTCAAGGCCGCCATGCTGGCCTTTGAAGAGGCGAGCTGGGCCGTCGGCATGAAGGTGCTGTCGTGCTTTGCAGACCGGCTCGGTTTCGAGCGCGACTTCTTCCACCGCGCTCACGATCTGACCAGCGCCACCTACCAGAGCACCTTGCGTTTGCTGCACTACTACCCGATTCCGGCCGATCTGCAAGACAAGCTGGACCATGTGCGCGCCGGAGCACACACCGACTTCAATTGCCTGACGCTCCTGTACCAGCGCGAAGGTCAGGGCGGCCTGCAGGTCTGTCCTGGCAAAGACATCGACGCCCCCGAATGGACGCCGGTGCCGCCGCGCGAGGATCTGATCACCTGCAACATCGGCGACATGCTCATGCGCTGGAGCGACGACCGCTTGCTCAGCAACTTCCACCGCGTCCGCAACCCGCAGCCGGGCGAATACATGGGCGGGCGCTACAGCATCGCGTTCTTCTGCCAGGCCAACACCGAGGCGCTGATCGAATCGAAAAGCGGCAAGTACCCGGCCATCACCGCTGGTGACTATTTGGCCGAGCGCATGCGCGCGAATTACCGATGACGCTTGCGTCGGCTGGCGGCCGTGCGCAGCCCGTTGCGCGGTACCCTGGATCGGGCATGCCTCTGAGGCGTTATCTGGCCTTCCAGAAATCCTGGTGCGGAGCGAGCAGTTCGGCTTGCAGCTCGGGTACGGGGCCGATCACTTCGATGGTCTTCTGGCCGCGCGCAATGAGCTCGCGGCAGGGCAGGGACAGCGTGGGGTTTTCTGCGTGGTTGCCGGTGAGCGCGAGCAGCGCTTCTTCGCTGGCGCCGTAGACGATGCGGCCGATGTTCGCCCAGTACGCGGTGCCAGTGCACATGGCGCAGGGCTCGAAGGTGGTCACCAGCGTGCAGCGCGCCAGGTACTCACCCGGCCAATTGTCCGCCGCCGTGCGCGCCAGCGTGGATTCGGCGTGGTTCACCGTGTCGATGTTGCCCTGCTCGGCCAGCACCGTCTCACCATCGGGCGCGACCAGCAGCGCGCCGAAAGGGTGGCGGCCCATGGCTGCGGCCCGAATCGCCACCTCATTGGCGCGGCGCAGATGGCGAAGGACTTGATCGGGGTTCACTGCGAAACGAAAAGAGAGAGACAACGTATCCGGAGAGAAAGGGAGTTCATCCAGGGACACCG
>JBIIQD010000037.1:0-11206 GCA_044342265.1 Hydrogenophaga sp.
CCAGAAACAGGGCGGTGGCCGCGATCTCGCGCGGCGCGCCCAGGCGGTGCTGCGGGATGGCGAGTTCTTTCTCGATCCACTCCGCGCTCATGTTCTCCAGCGACACCATGGCGGTGGCCACCGGGCCAGGCGCGATGGCGTTGACGCGGATGCGCTGCGGCGCGAACTCGCGCGCCAGCGATTTGGTGAGGCCGATCACACCGGCCTTGGCCGCGCAGTAGGGCGCGTAGCGCTCGCGGCCGAGGAGGCCGAGATCGGAAGCGATGTTGACGATGCTGCACTGCCCTTGACCTTGAGCGTTGGCCAGCATGCCGGGAATGAACGCGCGGCAGACCAGAAACACCGCCTTGAGGTCCACCGCCATCATGCGGTCCCAGTCGGCCTCGATGGTGTCCAGAAACGCTTTCTCCTGGATGATCCCGGCGTTGTTCACCAGCACGTCGACCGCACCCACCGCGTCGGCCATGGCCTGCACGGCGGCGGCGTCGCTCACATCGGCGTCAAAGGCCTGCGCTTCGCCGCCCGCGCTGGCGATCTGCGCCACCAGCGCCTGCGCTTCGTCGGCCTGCCGCCAGTGGTTGACGATCACCCGTGCACCGGCCTGCGCGAACAGCAGCGCGGTGGCGCGGCCAATGCCGGTGGCCGCGCCGGTGACGAGCGCGGTGCGCCCTTGCAAAGAGAGCGTGGGCGTCACAGCATCACCTCGCCGTGGCTGGGCGAGAGGCACTGGCCGGTAAACGCGGCCGACCCGGCGCTGGCGAGAAACAGAAAGGTGTCGGCCAGGTCGTCGGGCGTGAGCATCACCGGCACCGCCTGGCGCGACAGGATCTCGCGCTCCACCTCGGCCTCGCTGCGGCCCTGCTCCAGCGCCATGGAAGCAAGCGAACGCATCGCAGCGTCGGTGCGCACCCAGCCAGGGCAGACCGCGTTGACGCGGATGCCGCGCGGCCCGAGTTCGAGCGCGAGCGAGCGCGTGAGACCGACCACCGCGTGTTTGCTGGCGCTGTAGGCCGAGAAGCCCGGCACGCCGATGCGGCCCCAGATGGAACTCTGGTTGATGACACTGGCGCCGCGCGGCAGCAGCGGCAGCAGCGCCTGGGTGAGCCGCATCATGCTGTTGACGTTGTTGTCGAGCAGACCGCTCCAGCAGGCCATGGCGTCGGGCGCGGGGCTGTCGATGGGCGTGGGGTGTTCGGCGCCTGCGTTGTTCACCAGCACGTCGAGCCGACCCCATTGCGCCCGGACCCGCTCGGCCAGCGCTTGCACCTCGGCGTCACTGCCCAGCTCGCACACCGCGCTGTGCACCTGGCGGCTGTGCAGCGAATCCACCAACGCGTTCAGCGGCGCGGCCGCGCGGTCTAGCAGCATGAGCTGCGCGCCCTGCGCCAGGAAGGCGCGCGACAACGCCTGCCCAATGCCACCGGCCGCGCCGGTGATGAGCACGGTCTTGCCTTGCAGGCCGTAGTCCACGGTCAGACAGCCGTTAGAAACGAAACACCCACCGCACCAATGAAGCCATCAGCCCGCCGTGGCGTGCCGGGCGGCAGCACCTCGCCATAGTCTTTGGACAGCACCCGCGTGACGCGGTGGCGGTGGTAGGCGCGCAGCAGCTCGCCGATGGTGATGACCTGCGGGCTCTGGTCAGCGTACAGCTGCCGGTGCAACGCAGGCAGCTGGTGCCACGGCGCCACGGGGCGTTCGTGGTGCGCGTTGTGAAAACCGAAGTTCAGCCAGATCAGGTTGAGCCACTTCGAGTCCAGCCCGACCACGTCGCTGAAGGTGTTGGACTGCTCGTAGGCGCGGTCGCGCAGCTTGTCCTGCGGGATGGGGGTGTCGTCCAGGATTGGGTAGGCGTCGTAGGTGTGCTGAAAACAGTCGGCAAAGCGCAGCACATGGATGAACAGCAGGTAGGCCAGTGCGTAGAGCAGCAGCGCCTTGAGCGACCACAGCGCCAGCAGCACCCAGGCGGTGAGCCGCACCAGCGCAATGCCGATCACCCGACCGCGAGCGGCCTTCTTGCGCTCGCCCATGAACGGCAGCGCGACCACGAAGCCGCGCATCACGAATTCCACCGCCGGGATGTGCAGCCACTCCAGCGCCAGCACCACGCGCCGCACCTGGGGGTGGGCGCGCAAGAAGGCTTGTTGATCGAAGGTGATGACGTCGGCCCGCTCGACGTGGTGCCGCATGTGCTTGCGGCGCAGATCGTCGAAGCTGGCGTAGCAGCTGCCGTTGATCCAGCTCATCAGCACGCCCCAGCGCTGGTTGGCCTGCGGTGTTTTGAAAATGGCCTGGTGTGCGAACTCGTGGATGAAGTAGGCCGACCAGGTGAGCGTGAGCGCGACCAGCAGCACGCCCAACGCGTTCAGCACCGCGTGCGGCTGACCCAGCAGCGCGATGCCCAGCGGCCAGCCGAGCACGGTGAAGCCCATGGCCGCGGCGTTGGGCCACACGCCGTCGGCATAACGGAAAAGGGATGACATGGTGGCGGCTCCGCAAAGGACCACAGGCCAGCCGCACCTGCCGCTGCACCGGGCGGGCGCAGCACAGGGGCAGCACGGGACGACGGGCTTACTTGGCCAGCGCCTTGACGAACGAAGCGTCGAACGTGGCTTCGGTGGCCGGAGCGGTCTTGATCTGGCCCTTGGCCACGAGCAACTGGCCGATGATTTCGCCGCTGGCGAAATACGAGGTGGTTTCCTTGGCCTTCACGAAGGCCTTGGGCATCTCGGCCAGCGGGATGTTGTAGACGCCGCTCAACTGTTCCTTGGCTTCCTTGGCGGACACGCCCATGAACTTGCCGATGATCTTGGCCGCGTCGTCGGGCTTGGCCTTCATGTAGGCCAGGCCGTCGAGGTAGGCCTTCATGATGCCGGTGATCTCGTTGGGCTTGGCCTTGATGACCTTGTCGTCGAACACCAGCACGTCGGCGATCAGGCCGGGCGCTTCTTTGGACGAGAACACCACCCTGAACTTCTTGCCGCCGCCCTGGCCGAGGATCTGCGACAGGCTGGGCTCGTAGGTCACGCCGATCGGCAACGAGCCCGAGGCCATGGCCGCGGGCACCGCCTCGGGTGTCATGCTCACCGGGCTGATGTCTTTTTCGGTCATGCCGTTGACCTTGAGCGCATACGACAGCAGGAAGTCGCTCGGCGACAGCGGGTTGAAGCCGACCTTCTTGCCCTTGAAATCTTTCACCGACTTGACCGACGCATCGGCCACGATGGCGTCGCCGCCGTTCGAATAATCGATCGGCATGACCACCTTCATGTTCTTGCCGGTGGCCACCTGGCCGACCACCTGGTCGTAGGTGAGCATGCCGCCGTCGACCGCGCCCGAGGCGATGGCGGCCGGGATCAGCGCCGGGTCGCTGAACACCTGCAGCGACACCTTGAGGTTGTACTTTTTGTAGAGGTCCAGCGCATCGGCCACATAGAACGGGCCGTACCCGATCCACACCACGGTGCCGATCTTCATCTGCGTCTGCGAGAAAGCCGAAGCGGCCGCCAGCGACAGCGCAACGCCCAGCGCGGGCTTGAACAGCCTGCCGAGCAGAGAGGATGACGGTGTGGAACCTGCGCGAGGGGAGAAGAAACCAGCCAGTTGCATGATGAAGCTCCGTTGGGTGAGGAATGGGCGCAGGAGAACCGATCTGACGTCGTTCTCCCGGGCTTTTGTCCCTCCGTGGAGCCTGCGATGAGGCCGGTCCACTCTCGGACCAGACCCTGCGCTGCCGCAGACGGAACCCTAGTGGACCTACGCACGAGTTGTTGCCACCCCCGGCGGCAGACCACTCTCCATGCTGCAACAGACAATGCATGGAGCGTGCCAGGCCCGGGCAGGGCGGGTTCACGCCTTCGGTGCACCAAAGCGCGTCAGGAATACGGCTGGGTTGGACTGGAGCGACCAGGTTTGGTGCGCGGGCGCGGTTCTGTTCTACAGACAACCCAGCGCCCGGTACCGGGCGCAGCCCGCCTCGGTCAGCGACGCCAGCTCCTGGAACAGCGGCGGGTCGACTGCGGTGAAGTTGAAGCACGACTTGCCCTGCATGCGCTTTTTCAGCGCCGGCGACAGGCCGTCCATCAGATCGGGGTGGGTGTAGACCGGCATCAGGTGAAAGCTCACGAAGGACTTCTTGAGCTGAACCGCACCGAAGAACAGGGGCTTCCCGTTCTTCTGGATGTGCCGGGTGTCGACATACAGCTCGGTCGCATCGTCTGTCTTGATGTCGAGCTGGGCGGCATAGGGCGCCAGGATGGACTTGAGTTCGGCGAAGACGGGGGTCAGATCAGGCATGTCAGTCCCTTGTCGTTGCCCTAGATTCAATCCTTGAAGCATCTGCAGATAGCCAGCAGGCGCTGCATCGCCTGCGCCAGCTGGTAGCTGGTAGCTGGTAGCTGCACAGATTCGACCTCACCAGACCTGGGGCAAGCAGCTGTCTGCCTGGACGGTTTGCATTTTACCGATGCGCATCCGCAATCTCCACTGCCCGAGCAGCCCCATACGGATCTGCGATGACGATGCCCCTTCACACCCTTGCTCATCGCAACGCCAGCGACTCCCGCTTCCACGCCGCATCCGGCCAGCGGCTGAACGGCCCCAGCGCTTCGGCGTCGAAGGCGGTGCGTTCGGGTGTGAGGGTCGCGACCTTCACCACCTCGAAGCGGCGGATGGTCTTGCCTTCGGCCATGGCTTCGCGCGCGACCAGCAGGCGCTGGCCGCCGGGTTCCCAGCCGGCGAACTCGGCGTAGCCGGTGCCGGGCTGCAGCGCGGCGGGTGGCAACACCTGCACGTTCCAGCCGCCCGCGTCCTTTCGGAACACCCACAACTCGCGCCAGCCGTCGACCGGCTGCACCGCCAGCGCGAGCGCCGTGCCCTCGCGGTTGGGCGCGGCGGAGGCGGCCCAGACCTGGCCCCAGCTGCAGCGCTCGGCCAGCGCGGGGGCGTCGGCCTTGGCTTTCGGATCGTGCAGGCTCACACAGGTCTGGCCGTCGCCAGCGCGACGGGTCGCGACGGTGAGGCGTCCCGACGCAGGCACGGCCGGCGCAGCGGCCCAGCGCACCGCGTTGACGCGCACAGCGGCGGCGTGAAAGTGCGCCAGGTCGTCGTCGACCAGCTCGGTCTTCTCGACGCGGCCGATGGCGTCAATGGCGCGTTGTGCGGCGCTGCGCGCGGTGTCAGCACTCTCGCGCTGGGCGCGGGCGTAGGCGATGCGGCTCCAGACCTCGGCCTGTCGCGTCGCCAGACGCGCGCGCCAGTGGGGAGACAGCGAGGTCCCGTCGGCACGGGCCAGCAGATCGGCCAGGCCCTCGTTCAGCGCCTCGCGGTCGGCGAGGCGGGCCGGCTGCTCCAGGCACTCGACGCGGGTCAGGGCCAGGGCGGCGCGGGCCTTCTGTTCGGCGCTGGCGGCGGGCATGGCGAGCAGGCGACGGAAGGCATCGCCTTCGTAGCAGACACGCATGCGGCCTTCTTGTTCACGAGTGACCAGTTGCACGCCATGGCGGCGCGCCACGTCCAGGTGCGCGGTCAGCAGCGGGTCGTCGGCGCGGCCGGCACCGGAAGTGGCGCGTTCGGCCAGGCGCTCGGCCTGGCGGCCGATGGCGTCCATCACCGCCGCGCCTTGCGGCCCTTGCAGCGCGGCGGCGGGCAGGGCCTGGATGGCGGCGGCGGCCAGCGCCAGGCCCAGCGGCTCGGCGCCGGGCTGTTCGCCCACGAAGGCCAGCAGGGCCAGCAGCTGCGGCGCTTCCGCCGCGTCGCCAGCCACCCGCATCAACTGCGCGGCGCGCACATAGCCGCCGCGCTCGCGGTGGTGGTCCCAGACCTGCAGGAAGTCACCCTTCGCGCCTCGAATCTCCAGCACCTCGCCACGCCAGAGCAGGGTCTGGCTGGCGGCGCTCTCGCGCGGTGCGGCGCGCAGCGCGACCTTGTCGCGGGTCACGAGGCCCACGGCTGGCACGGGTGCACCGGTTGGAGCGGCAGGCGCGGCGCGCACCGTGGCGGTGTAGAGCGTGGCGGCCAGCGCGATGGCCAGGGTGCCAGCCCAGAGGCAGCGGGCCCATCGGGTTCTCGGTTTGAAGCTCATGTCACTGCTCCCCATGATCGCCGGACATCTCGGCGTCGGCGCTGGCGTCGCGCGGCGCGGCGGCCACGTTGCCCAGCAGGTTGTTGCCGATGAAGCCGCCGGTGTTGGGCGGCGCGATGATGACCTGCACCTTGTCGCTCAGGCGGTCGGCCATGGTCTTCTGGATCAGCAGC
The DNA here is from genome assembly GCA_044342265.1 of Hydrogenophaga sp. Lineage (GTDB taxonomy): Bacteria > Pseudomonadota > Gammaproteobacteria > Burkholderiales > Burkholderiaceae_C > Hydrogenophaga. The sequence continues at coordinate 6,256 of JBIIQD010000037.1, forward strand.
GGGTGCTTGGTGATGAGCGCGCCTTCAAGTGCCATCTGGTCGGCGTTGACCTTGCCGATGTTCTTGAGGCGGTAGGCCTCGGCGTCGGCCAGCTTTTGGCGCGCTTCGGCTTCACCGCTGGCTTCGATGCGGCGCGCCTGGGCCTCGCCCTCGGCCTGCTTGACGCGCGAGACGCGCGCCGCTTCGGCCTCGAGCTGGCGCTGCTCGATCTGGCGCTGCTTGAGCGGCAGCACGTGCTTCATCGCCTCTTCCTGCGCCTTGGCCGCAATCACCTGTTCGCGCGCGGCGGCCTCGGCCGCGACCTCACGCCGGGCCTTGTCGGCTTCGGCCGTCAACGCGCTTTCCTTGACCTGCTTCTCGCGCAGCTCCAGCGTGTAGCGCATCTTCTCGGCCGACAGGCCTTCGGTCAGCAGCACCTCCATGCCGCGGCGGTAGTCCTCGGGCAGGTCGATCTGGCCGATGTGCACCGAGCGCAGCAGCAGGCCGTCGGCCTTGAGGCGCTCGCGGATCTGAGTTTCGATGTCTTGTTCGATCTGGGCGCGCTGCGACGAGAAAATTTCCCGCACGGTGTGGCGCGCGACGATCTTGTAGACCGTGGCCTGCACGGCGGGTTCGACGATCTGGCCGTCAATGTCTTTCGGGTAGCTCAGCGCCTTCGCGCCACCGATGCGCGACGGATCGATCGCGTAACGCACGCGCAAGTCCATGCCGATGGACAGGCCCTCGACGGTCTGGGCGGGCGCCGCGCCGTCGGCGGCGGCCATGGCGGCCGCGGTCCAGCTGCGGTCCTGCAGCGAGAGGGTGGCCAGCTGGTGCAGGCCGGGCAATACCCAGACGGGGCCCTGGCGCCAGACACTGGCTTCGCCGGTCAGGTTGTTGGTGCGCACCGCCAGGTGGCCGGGCTCCAGCGGCTGCACTGGCGGGTGCTTGACGAGCACCCATGCGGCGCTGGCAGCTATGGCGGCGGTGCCCAGGATCAGCAGGATGGGGCGCACAGCGACGGTGGGCATGGCACGCATCGGGCGCAGGACGGCAGCGGGGGCGTCGTCGCCCACCGCCTCTTTCGGGCTGGCGCGACGGATCAGGCCGGCCAGGGCCATCCGCACGGAACGGGTCAGGGACTTGAGACGCAGCAGCATGGAATTTCTCCGGTGGTTTCCGGCTAACCCAACCGCGGGTTCGCCATGCCCTGCATCGTTCCGCAGGCGCCCGGAAGTCTCAATGCGGTCGCCGGGCGGGTTCACCGCCGACCCCGGAAGAAACACTCACAACCTCTCACGCGACCGCGCTTCGATAATGGGTGCCATGCACACCATCGCCGTCATCGAGGACGACCGCCCCACCAGCAACCAGCTCTCCGGCTGGATCAGCGCCGCGCGCCCGGAGCTGACCGTGCACCAGTGGTTCGACCGCGACAGCGCCGAGGCCGCGCTGGCGCGCGAGCGCTACGACCTGGTGGTGCTGGACATCGAGCTGGGCCGCGAGCGGCACGCGGGCGTGGCGATCATCAACACCATCAACAAGCTGCACCAGGGCACGCCGGTGCTGGTGGTCTCGGCCATGCCGGCCGCGATCTACCGCAGCATCATGAAGGCGCTGGACGCCTGGGACTACCTGCAGAAGACCACCTTCGACGAGGCCGAGTTCGTCGAGACCTTCCTGGACATCCTGCGCAGCGCGCGGGCGCAGAAGGGCGCCGAGCCACCGCCGCCGGCCGACGAGGAACTGAGCCTGGACCCGCTGTGGCAGCGCAGCCCGACCTGGCGCGGGCAGCGCATCAACCTGCCGCTCACCGCGCAACGCATCCTTGCAGTGCTGGTGCAGCACAAGGGCCAGACCGTGAGCTATGAGGACCTGTTCGAGGTGGTCAAGAGCGGACGCAACCGCGACAACGTGCGCAAGCACGTGAGCGCGATCCGCGACGCGTTCCGCGATCTCGATCCGGCGTTCGACGCCATTGAAAACGTCCCCATGCGCGGCTTCCGCTGGTCGCGATGAAGTTCGGCCCATTGGATTTGCCTTCGCTGCCGGCGCTGACGCTGCCGCGGCTGCCGCTGGCGGCGTTCCGGCGACGCATCGTGTTCCACGCGGTGTTCCTGCTGCTGGCGCTGGCGGTGGTGGGGCTGGCGCTGACGCTGCTGGCCGAAGAAAAGCAACGCAGCCGCGCGCGCTACGAAGCGGGATTCAAGCAAACGCTCTCGGCCATGGCTGCGCAGCTGCGCCATCCGACCGGACAGCTCGCGCTGCTCAACGCCGACGCGGTGGCGCCGTCGGACACCGGGCTGTCGCCCGTCGTGCTGCCGTTTTCCGCGCTCGACTTCTCTGACCCTTTCAAAGCACGACAGGCGGTGGAAATGAGTGGTTGCGCCGTGCGCTGGCCCGACGACGGCGGGCAGCTCTGCGTCGGCGTGGGCAACAGCGCGTATGCGGGCGGCGTGGTCTACCTGGTGGCCGACCTGGTGCTGCCGCCGGCGGCGGCGCGCGAGAAAGGCACGCTGGAACTCGACCCGGTGAGCCACGCGGTGATCCACGCCAACACTTCCGCCGGCACCGAGCGCTGGGTCGCGCCCTTCGAGGCGCCGGGCGACGCGCCGGTGGACACCGGCGACGGCGGGCTGCGCGGGCGGCTCACCGGCTTCGCGGGCGAGGGCACGCTGCTGGTCAAGGGTTCGCTGCCGGTGCGCGATTTCCGCGGCTGGCTCTGGCAGGAACCGGGCTGCGCAGTGCCAGGCCAGGCCCAGCCAGGCTGCGCCCGCCGCACCCTGCTGTCGCTGCGGGTGCCAGTCGAGGCCTGGCGCCGGGCGCTGTTCGCCCAGGGCGCGCGGACCTGGCCACCGGCCGACCTGGCGCAGACCCGTTTGCGCCTGCAGTGGGTGGCGCCGGGCGGGCAGTTGCTGTTCGACAGCGCGCGGCCGGGCGCGGTGCAGCCGTTTTCGCTGCAGCAGCTGGCCGGCACGCTGTCCGAAGGCGAGGTGCTGCGCATCGAGCGTCTGGACAGCGGCGCGCCCCAGCTGGTGACGCAGCTGCGCGGACAAGCGCAGGGCGAGGGCGTGGCCGCGCCCTGGCTCACGCGCCTGATCCTGCGGCTGCCGTCCAGCGACACACGAACCCAGGTCGCGGCCAGCGAGACCGTCAGCGCATCCAGCGGTCGCTACCAGCTCAGCCTCAGCGGTGAGCTGGCCTCCGTGGACCGCAACTTGAGTGCGACGGCGACGCGCATGAGCGGCTTCGTTGGCGCCATGCTGGCGGCGATTGCGGTGGCCTGGCTGGTGATTGAGCTGGGTCTGATCCGGCCGGTGGCGCTCCTGACCAAGCGCGCGGCGGCGCTGAACTACAACATGAAAGACCCGCAGGTCGAGCGGCGGCTGGGCGAGCTGGACGTGAGCGACATGGCGGGTCGCGACGAGATGGGCATCCTCGCGAGCACGCTGGCGGGGTTGCTGCAGCGGGTCAAGGAAGGCGTGCGGCGGGAGCATCTTCGCAACGAGCAGGAGCGCGACATGTGGCACGCGGTAGGCCACGAAATCATGTCACCTCTGCAGTCGCTGATGGTGCTGCACGGCGACGCCGCCGACCCCAGCCACCGCTATGTGCACCGCATGCAGCAGGCGGTGCGCGTGCTCTACGGCACCGCCTCGCCGAGCGAGGCCATCACGTCGGCCTCGGTCGAAGTCGATGCGCTGGACATCGACAGCTTTTTGCAGCATGTGGCCGCCAACGCGCCGTATGCGGGCATCGCCGACGTGGTGTACGCGCCAGTCGGCGCGCCGGTCTGGGTGCAGGCCGACGAGCACTCCCTGGAGGACGTGGTGACCCATGTGCTGCGCAACGCCGAGCGCTACCGGCCGGCCGGTTCGCCGGTCACGCTGACCCTGTCGGCCGGCGCCGAAGCGATGGTTTCGCTGAACATCCACAACACCGGCCCCGCCATCCCCGCGGACCTGCTGGACAAGGTCTTCGACTACGGCGTGAGCGACGGTGCAGCCAGCGGGCAGGGCGAGGGCCGCGGCCAGGGCCTGTTCGTCGCGCGCACCTACATGGCCAAGATGGGTGGCACCATCACGGCCGCCAACACCGGCGACGGCGTCACCTTCACCCTGCGCCTGCCGCGCGCCGCTTCCCGAAACTCCAGCACCGCATGAACCGCATCGCCGTCATCGATTTTGAGACCACCGGTAGCTCGCCCGGCCTGGGCGACCGCGCGACCGAGATCGCCATCGTGCTGACCGAGGACGGGCGAGTGGTGGACCGCTACCAGAGCCTGATGAACGCGGGGGTTTACATCCCCTCCTTCATCACCCAGCTCACGGGCATCACCAACGCGATGGTGCAGGCCGCCCCGCCCGCGGCACAGGTGATGGCCGAGGCGGCGCGCTTTGTCGGCGATGCGCCGATGGTGGCGCACAACGCGTCTTTCGACCGGCGCTACTGGCAGGCCGAACTGGCGCTGTGCGGGCTGCCGGCTCAGCAGCCTTTCGCCTGCACGGTGCTGCTGTCGCGCCGGCTCTACCCCGAGGCGCCGAGCCACAAGCTGGGTTCGCTGGTGGACCGCTTCAACCTGCCGCGCACCGGGCAGGCGCACCGGGCGCTGGCCGATGCGGAGATGGCGACGGAGCTGCTGGGGCGCATACGGCACGACCTGCTGCTCAGACATGGGATCGCGCGGCCGGACCATGCGTTTCTGTGTGCCTTGCAGTCTTGTTCCAAGGCTTCTTTGCCGAAGTTTTTTGCCCGTCAGGCTTCGGTGGCTTTGGCCTGATTCTTTTCGTTCTTCCTGTTTCTTTCGCGGCTGTTGCTCAGAGCCGGGTGTGCGCGTGGTCGTTCTCCGGCCCAGGCTCCGGTAGCACCTGAAATCGCCAACGAACGCCAGGCCACACGCCCTGCGCTGGCCCAGGGGCATCCCGAGAGGTGCCCACACATCCATCCCGCGGGCTCGAGGTCTGCCCGAACA
>JBIIQD010000508.1:0-2880 GCA_044342265.1 Hydrogenophaga sp.
AACCTCTGTCTGCGTAGCCGTAGATTTTCACTGTGACCACTTGCGAATCAGCGGGAATTTCCTGTCGCGAGAGAGCCGCACTGGGTTCATGTGCCAGCAGTGTAGGTTTCAACCACCGTTTGGGGCAATCCCAGTGGGCAGAAACCAGCCCAAGGGTGAACCCAATGGCCTCACCCAGGAAACGCCACCACCCGGTTCGCCTCCAGCTTGCCCATGGCCCGGGTGAACAGGTCGTGTGACAGCCACCCATCCAGCCAAGCCTTCAGCGCGGGCAAAGTCAGTGCACCAAACCAGGCGGGGTCTACCGCCGCGAACTGACGCACGAAGGGAAAGATCGCGATGTCGGTGGCGCAAGGCGATTGGCCGCCCAGTTGCCCGGTGAGGTGAAGTTGGGAGTCCAGTGGCTGCAGCAACACCTGCACCGCCTGTGCGCGGTGGTGGGCCTTGAAGTCAGGGCCTTCGCCGTAGCGCTCTGGGTACTTGCTGCGGTCCAGATGGTGTTTGAACGGGCCGTCGCAGGTGGCCTGCAGGGCGAGGTTTTCGTCGCTTTGCCCGCGCTCCCACCAACCTTCGGTATCGCCCCTGTGGACAAAAGCCCAATGCACGATGTCCAGGCTCTCTTCCAGCACGCTGGCGTCCGGCAGGCGCAGCACCGGCACCGTGCCTTTGGGCGACAGGGCCAGCAGTTCGGCGGGTTTGTCGCGCAGCACGATCTCGAACGCGTCGAACGCCACGCCCGCCTGCAACAGCGCCATGCGGGCGCGCATGGCGTACGGGCAGCGGCGATAGGTGTAGAGAAGCGGGACGGAGGTCATCGCCCCGTATTACATCGCACCCCGGCGATCGCAGACGCCGTTTACCATCCCCCCATGACCCAAGACACCCAGGACCCTATCCACGAAGACCGCGTGTGGAGCGACAAGCGCTGGACGGCGCGCGTGATCAAGAACGAAGACGACGACGGCTGGGCGGTGGCCATGTTCCTGGACGGACAGTCCGAGCCTGCGCTGGTGGGGCCCTGGACCATGGGGCGTGACAAGAAGAACCCCAAGCCGCTGGACGTGAACGCTTTCAATACGCTGGTGAAGACGGCCAGCGAGGTGATCCGACGCTCCGAGCAGCAGCGCCACGCCGAGCTGAACAAGAGTGTCCTGGTGGCGGTGGACGGGCGGCGCATCCGTGTGGCGCTGGCCATCGTGCCCGACGAGGAGGGCGCGACGGCGACCTTGCGCGCGACCGATGAGGTTGATGAGGAGCTGGCGGTGGTCTCGGTCTCGCCGGGCTTCAAGCTGACCTCCAGCAGCGCCGAGGCCTGGGCGCTTTCCGGGTTTGAAAGGCCACACGCATGATCGACGCACTGGTGGCCGGCCGGCTGATGGGCGATGCCTCGCGCCGCGTGGACAAGGCGGGGCGGGGCTATGTGGTGGCGCGGGTGCTGGCGCGCAATCGGGCCGACGAAGAGTTCATCGTCAATGTGATCGCGTTTGATGAAGCCCCCGGGGCCGCGTTGTTGGCGCTGGCCGATGGCGATGCCCTGTCGCTGGCGGGCTCGCTCACGCCCAAGGTCTGGACCGACAAACAGGGTGTCGTGCGACCCAGCCTGGACATGGTGGCTGTGCGGGTGTTGGCCGCAGGGGACGCCAGCAAATAAAACTGGCTACTTTCTCTCATAGGCGCATAATGCGGCCTCGTGTGCGCTCAGCACGCGTCCAGGTGATCGGTCAGTTTCGCGCGCTACGGCGGCACTTTCGAGTTTGTTGTGCTTTCGGGACCCCATCGCTTTTTGTGTATCCGTTTTTATTTGGAGTCCCTATGGGCAAGAAACTTTACGTCGGCAATCTGCCGTACACCGTTCGTGACGAAGACCTGCAACAGTCTTTCAGCGAGTTCGGCGTTGTCACCAGCGCCAAGGTCATGATGGAGCGCGACACCGGCCGTTCCAAAGGCTTTGGTTTCGTTGAGATGGGCACCGATGCCGAAGCTCAATCCGCGATCAATGGCATGAATGGCCAGTCCCTGGGCGGCCGCAGCGTCACCGTGAACGAAGCCCGTCCGATGGAGGCACGTCCTCCGCGCACCGGCGGCTACGGCGGTGGCGGTGACCGCTCCGGTGGCGGTGGCTACGGCGGTGGCGGCGATCGCGGCGGCTACGGCGGTGGCGGTGGCGGTCGCGGCGGCTACTAAGCCCTGCAAACCTGCCGTCTCAGCCCTGTGCTGAGACAAGCCAAAAGGCTTCGAAACTTCGGTTTCGAGGCCTTTTTCTTGGGCGTTTGCGACGCACCCTGGGCGTATCGGGTCGTCCATTGACCCGTTCACGAACCGGCGGATCTCCCCGCAGCCCTGCACTCAGACGGCGTTCATGCCTTGAGTCAGTGACAGCGCAGCGGCTGCGGCGCGCAGGTACTCGCGCACTTGCGTCATGTCGGGGCCTACGTGGCGGTCAATGCGGCGGATATAAGGGCAGGTCAGTGTGGCCAGGGCGGTGTTGTCGGGGCCCAGGATGGGAAATGAGATGTCCACGACGCCCTGGGCTTGCGCGCTTTCGCGCTCCAGGTAACCCTGGCGGCGCACGGTCGCCAGGGTATCGGCCAGAGCGTCTTCGGTGATGGGCACTTCGCCGTCGAGCGGGGTGTGCTCGGCGAGCATGCGTTTGAAATGGCCCTCGCCCGCAAGGGCCAGCAGCAGGTGACCCGAAGCCGTGTCCAGCAGGCCCACGCGCGCGCCGCGCTGCACCGCAAAACTCCAGCCGCTGGGGCTGTTGACCTGGGCACTGATCAGCACGTTGCCGCGGTCATAGACCCCCATGTGGCACGACTGCTCGGCCTTGCGGGTGAAGTCGTCCATGACCGGCAACGCCTGGTTGATCAGACGGCTCAACGG
>JBIIQD010000509.1:0-2876 GCA_044342265.1 Hydrogenophaga sp.
TGTGGCGACCGAGCGTGCCATGGCATCGATTTGCTCTGGGGTGTGACTTGCGCCCAGCTTGACACCCAAGGCATCGGTCGCCATCTGGTGAACTCGCTGTTGCTCCGGCGACATGGAAGGCAGTGGGCCGGCGTCAGCCCGTGGCCGGGCGCGGGACACCGTGCCTTCCTGGAAGCCCTCGACCTTCTTCATACCATCCAGCAAAGCCTCGAATTCGGTGGCGCTCAGGTCCTTGATTTTCTTGTCCCGCAGATCAACGCCCTGACTGTCTCCCACGGCGTAGACCGAATTGGCATAGGCTGCGGTATTGGCTTTGCCGGTGTAGTCATCGACGGCGTAGCCCCTGAGCATCTCGGGGATGGTCTTGTCGCCGTGGGTGTTGCGCAGCAGTTGCGCCTTGGCAGCCCGGCCGGCGGCTTCGGTTTCGAAAACGGCGTTGCCCCACTGGTCCAGTGCTACGACACCCTCATACCGGCCTTGGGCCGCAGCGAGCGCAGCTTCCTTGGTGCGCTTCGAGTGAACGGTGTTGTCGGCGCTGTTGGCGTACTCGAACTTGAGGTTGCCTGGGTTGTTGTTGCGCCAAGACACGGTCCCGCCCTCGCGGGTCTCGACCGATCCGTCGTCCATCTGGTAAACGCGCGTTTTTCCTTCGGTCCGGATCAAGCCGGTGATTTTGTTAGGGTCACCCATGCTGTTTGCTCCCATATTGAATGTGGCGATGGGGGTGGGACTCGCAGTCCGCCCTGAGGTCGACGAGTAACCGCTTCAGCGGACGGTCACGTCCTTGAGGTGGTACTTTCCTGAGCGGCTGACGCGACAGTACGGCGTTGCACGGAGCACGACGGTCTTGCCGACGTGGGCTGCTGCGTCAGGGCTCTCAACCGCGAGGATCGATGCGGTCTGTTCACCGCAATCGGCCTTGTCGTTGAGTTTCAGGGGGCTGGAGAGCTCCAGACCGTAGGCCTTTAAGCCTGCACCTTCATTGGGTTGGCCGAATTCAAGCGGGCCGACAATCTTGCCGGTGAATTCGCCGGGTTGATTCACTGCAGTGCCCACGGTGACGGCACAAGCGGCCAAAGTGACCACGAGACAGCCAGCAGAGATGGCACGCGACGAATGACGGGCAGTCAACAACATCAAACGCTCCCTAAAGTGATAAAGAAAACAGTATAGGCAGGCAAATGGCGTGTATTGAGCAGGTAACTTTTGAATACAGCCTTGCCACACCCGAAGTGAGTGCAGGGCTGCTCTACAGTGTGGATGGCATGAAAACCGCTTCAAACACCAACACCGCTGACACCGGCGGACCCGAGCACTGGCGCGTCGAAGGACTCGACGGGGTGGCAGTGCTGAACATCCCTGGCCTCAACGGAAGGGCGCGCCTGTTCGATGTCGACGCCAGCTTGCTCGTGGCTGTGCCAGCCGACGCCGGTGGCGCCTGGCTGGAGCTGACGGTAGAGTTCGATGGAAAGCGCCAGTGGTCACGCCGCACCCCCGCCCACAACCCGGGTCAGACCGACGGGCTGGAATACCACCAGCGGGTGCGGCTGGAGGTGGAGCAGGGCTTTCGGGTCCGGGTGGTCGCCAAGGTGAATGGCGTGCGCATTCGGCAACTGGTGGTAGAGGCGCGCGAGGATGCGTGACCCGCTCCCTGCCCAGTCAAGGTCGGTACGCTGCACGCACACATCCAATGAAGGCGCGCCAGTGTTGAAGACGACCACCCAAGATGGTCCGTCCACCCCTACATGTAGAGCCTGGCTGGCACTCGTGCTGCTGGGTTGGGCCTGCGTTCAAGGCGCTTTCGCCCAGGACCGGGTTGAACCGCCGTTGTGCCCTCGCGGCGAACCTGAGGCGGTGTTTCAGAAAGACATTCCCAAGGTTGTGTCCCGTTCATTCCGACAGAAAAACAGCCACACAGCGACCGAGATGGTGCAGCTCAAAAGGGGTGACCATTTGGTCATCCAGCATTCGGGCTGTGAGTATGTCGTCATCACCATCACCGTGGAACCTGCCACAGCGACCCAGTCCGAGCCGAGCCGCCGTGAGGCCTACGCTGCGGCTTCGGCCTGGCTGAGCCGGCTTCATGGGCTCGGTGTTGTGGCGCCCTTCAATCTGAGCTTGGCCGCCAAAACGCTTCAGAAGCAATTGTCGAAACCGGTCGTGCCGAGATGGGACAAGGAAATCCCCGTCGATGGAAGCGGAACCGATTTTTTGCAAACCCGCGTCACGGTCGAGAAACCAGACGCCCATCGGAAAACCGGCAGTGTTCAGTTTTATCTCATCACCGGTCCGCTCTAGACATGGCTGCTCATGAACGTTTCCCGGTGACGCGCTCCATTGCGGTCGTTGCCATGGCGCTCAGCGCAACGGCTTGTTTCAATGGCACCGAACAGAGCGCCGACAGCGTCACCGCGTTGTTTGGGGCAGCGTTGGAGGCTTGCGCACAACCGGCGGCGGCCGATGGTTCGTTTGATCAAAAGGCCATTGCCGCTGCGGGATGGCGCCTGAGATCCCGGGTGATCTACAAAGAGGCCGAAGAGCGCTCGGCAGACCTCGACCGCTTGCCCGATCTGCGGGAGCCCGAATACGAGTCGACCCGCTGGGCGCGTGATGGGCATGTGGGTGAATTGGAGGTGAGCCGTTGGCCAGCAAGCACCCGTTCCATCTCTGACCGTTGCAGCGTCAGTGCGCGTTTGCAGTCCTCGGGCGACGTCCAGGCCGTTGTGAGTGCTTTGACGGCGAAAACGGGTGTGGCCATCGGTGCGCAAGGGCAGGTGCCTCGGGGTGGCGACTATCTCCTGCCTCGCCGAACCATCTTTGACTACCAATACCGTTGGCCCACGCCGCTGCACCAGGTGCATCTCTTGGTCTTTGAT
>JBIIQD010000510.1:0-2875 GCA_044342265.1 Hydrogenophaga sp.
CAGCAGCGCCGGGAATCCGATCACCGGCGCCCAGTCCAGCATCGCCCCACCCAGCGCGGGCGCCAGCGTGCCGCCCAGCGTGTACGACAGCACCAGCACCGCCGTGCTGTTGACCAGGGTGATGCCCTGTTCGCGCGAGCCAATGTCGATCATGGCCAGCGTGTAGAGGCTGCCGCCCGCGCCACCCCAGACAAAGGCCACCACCGCCGCCAGCCAGGGCGCGCCGGCCACGAAGGGAATCAGCGCGGTGGCCGCCAGCGTCAGCAATGCGCAGGCGTGCAGGATGGTCAGCCGCGCCGCGTGCTCGCCACCCGCGGGTGCTCGCTGCGCCAGCCGGTCGGCGGCCATGCCGGCGGGCAGCATCATCAGCGCGCTGCCCAGGCCACTGGCCGACACCAGCAGCGCGGCCGCCGTGGCGCCCAAGCCGAGAGCCAGACCGTACAGCGGCAAGATCGAAGTGAGCCCGCTTTCGAAGAAGCCACCGACGAAGCCGATGGTCATGATCAGTGGGTGCGCGCGCAGCGCGTGCCACACGCCGCGCAGACCCACCCGGGCTTCGTGCGCGTCCTCCGCCGGCGGCAGTGGGGGAATCCACAAGCTGCCCACCAGACCCAGCAGCAGAAAACCCAGCACCATCCACAACCCCGCCGGGTTCGTGGGCCCGACCAGTGCCAGCAGCGCCGGGCCGATCACGAAGGTGGTGCCGACCATGGTCTCGAACAGGCCGACCATGCGCCCGCGCTGGTGCGGCGGTGCGAATTCGGCCACCACCGCTTCGGCCAGCACCCAGCGCAGGCCCGAGGCCATGCCGGCCACGAACTCGAACACGAACCAGGCCGGCAGGGAGTCGGTGAACAGAAAGCCGGTGGTGGCGATCACCGGCACCAGCGCCGATAGCCACAGCGTGGGACGTCGCCCGAGCTTCTGCGTGATCGCCGAGGCAAACGGCGTGATCGCAAAAATGCCGACCCAGCCGCTGGCCGCGAACAGCCCAGCCATGCTGGTCGACACGCCGTCGGCTTTGAGGTGCAGCAGCAGAAGGGGCAGCAGCATGAAGTAGCCCACCAACTCGAAGAAGGTGGCCACGAAGATGGCCCACAGGCCGCGCCGGGCCAGCGGTGGCGGCGGCGATGCGCCGCGGCTGTGTGGCGGTGGGTGCAGCGGGCCGCTCATGGGTGTGCCCCGGCTGCGCGGGCTTCCAGCACGGCTTGTGCGGCTTCTGCAAAACCTTTGCCGCGTTCGCCAGCGGTCACATAGCGCGGCCGGTGCTGCAATTGGTCCCAGAACCGCTTCACATTGGCCACGCCCACGCTGTGCGGAAAGTGGCCGAACATCTGCGCATCGTTGGTTGAGTCGCCCACGAAAACCCAGCGGTCGGCCTCGGCGTCCAGATCGCGCCCGAGCTGTTCGCGCACGATCCAGCGCGCGCCCGACAGCTTGTCGTGGTCACCGATCCAGCCGTTGATGTGGATCGAACTCACAGTCGCGTTCAGCCCGCCCTCGCGCATGAGCCGCACGACCCGAGCGATGTCGGCCTCGCTGAGCTGGGCGAACTCGCTGTGGTCGATGGCGATGTCGGTTTCCCGTCCGGGGCTGTCTTGCGAGAGCCGGGCTTGCGGCACCGTGTCCAGCACCCGTTGCGCCACCGCCTTCAGCCGAACCGCGTTGTCTCTACGCGTGGCATTGTCTTGTTGATATGCCTTGAGAAGCTGCCCGCCTTCTCCACGCCAGAGCGCCACCGCACCGTTTTCCGCCACGATCGCGTTCACCGGCCAGGCCAGCGCAAAGGCTTCGCTCCAGCCCGCCGGGCGACCGGTGATGGCGAAGACCGGCAGGCCTGCGGCCCGCAGCGCGTGCAAAGCGGCCAATGCGTCGGTTGTGATCTCACCCTCGGTGGTGAGGGTGTCGTCGATGTCGGTCAGCACGCCGTGGATGCGCGCGCGCGCGGCCAGAGGCCAGTCGTCAAGGGAAAAATGAGGCATAAAGGTTGATCAGTTTCGCAGATGCGCAAATCCGGGGGCTGCGATAGAATTCCGGCATCCGAGGAGCGTTGCAGCGCACCCCCGACTTTTGTTCGGCGCGGTTCGTGAGGCTCGGAAATCCATGCAACGACGCTCATCCACTGAACGTGTGATGGGCTTTTTTTTGCCTGTTCATGTCCGGTGGTTACTGCCAACCTCAACTGGAGTTTCCATGAACGCACGCATTCCTTCCACCGTCACGACCGACTGTGTCATCGCCGACATCGGCCTGGCCGACTGGGGCCGCAAAGAGATCAAGATCGCCGAGACCGAGATGCCCGGCCTGATGGCGATCCGCGAAGAGTTCGCCAAGGCGCAGCCGCTCAAGGGCGCACGCATCACCGGCTCGCTGCACATGACCATCCAGACGGCCGTGCTGATCGAGACCCTGCAGGCTCTGGGCGCCAATGTGCGCTGGGCCTCGTGCAACATTTTCTCGACCCAGGACCACGCCGCCGCCGCCATTGCCGCCGCCGGCACGCCGGTGTTCGCCATCAAGGGCGAGACCCTGGCCGACTACTGGGACTACACCCACCGCATCTTTGACTTCGGCGCCGCCGGCACCGAAGGCGAAGGCCCCAACATGATCCTGGACGACGGCGGCGACGCCACGCTCCTCATGCACCTGGGCAAGCGCGCCGAGAAAGACGCCTCGCTGATCGCCAACCCCAGCAGCGAAGAAGAGACCTGCCTGTTCAACGCCATCAAGGCCAAGCTGGCGGTGGACCCGACCTGGTACAGCCGCAAGGGCGCGCACATCATCGGCGTGACCGAAGAAACCACCACCGGCGTGCTGCGCCTGAACGAAATGGCCGCCAAGGGCAGCCTGATGTTCCGCGCCATCAACGTGAACG
>JBIIQD010000511.1:0-2863 GCA_044342265.1 Hydrogenophaga sp.
CGGCGAGCCCTGCACGCGCTGCGCTGGGACGCGCCAGGCCAGTGGACCGAGTTGGCCGACCTCAAGCCCCTGCCGGATGTCGTCGAACGGCTCGTGCCCCTGCCGGACGGCGCCTGCGCCACGCTGGCCGACGGTCGACACCTGCGGGTGACGCTGTCGGACTGATGCTTCGGCGACTGGGCGGCACGGTCAGTGCCTGAGCACCTCTCGAATGGTGGCGGCCAGTTCGTTGGCCACGAACTTGGCCACATAGGCGTCAGCCCCCACGGAGTTGACGTGTGCTTCGTTGGCGGTGCCAGTGAGCGACGAATGGATCACGACCGGGATGTTCTTGAAGCGCTGGTCCTGTTTGATGTTGCGCGTCAGCGTGAAGCCGTCCATCACCGGCATCTCCAGGTCGGTCAGCACCAGCGCCACCTTGTCGCTTGCGGTCTTGCCTTCGGCCTGCGCCTCCGTGTCAATGGTTTGCAAGCGGTCCCATGCTTCCTGGCCGGTCTTGGTCATGACAAAGGACGTGCCCATGGCGGTGAGCCCTTGTTCGATCATCATGCGGGCGACCGGTGAATCATCGGCGGCCAGGATGATGCTGCCGTCGGGCAGCCTCACCGCGGACCCCACCGACTCCGGCGTGATGGCTTCGACTGAGGTACCCATGACGTTGCGAAGAATCTGCTCCACGTCCAGCACCTGCACCAGACGACTCTTTTCAGCGTCGCCATCGAGCTTGGCAATGCTGGTCACCAGGTCGCCACCGTTGCCGTCAGCGGCCAGGACACTGCTCCATTCCAGCCGCACGATCTCATCCACTTCTTCCACGGCGAAGGCCTGCGTGGTGCGGGCGTATTCGGTCACCATCAGGATGGTCAGGCCTCGCTTTGGTGTGCAGCCCACCAAAGAAGGCAAGTCAATCACGGGAATGATCTGGCCGCGGATGTTGGCCACACCGAGCACATGTGCAGGCGCGTTGGCGATGGCGGTGATGGTGGGCATCACCAGGATTTCACGCACCTTGAAGACATTGATGCCAAAGAGTTCACGGCGGTCACTGCCCCGCGCTTCGCCCAGGCGAAACAGCATCAGCTCGAACTTGTTGTTGCCCGCGAGGTTGGTGCGCTCGTTGGCGTCGTGCAGAGGGGTCGACATGGAGGAGATCTCATGAATGGGGATCGACCCAGGATAGACGGCGATGCCACGACCCAAACCGCACAAGTACCGTGCGAAAGCAACCCAGTTCTTGGGTTGCTGCGAGACGCAGCGAGGAACGCAGGCCCAACGCCCGCGAGGCTCACTAGGGCTTGCGCGTCGCCGCCTCGTCGTCCACAGCCTGTTGCACGGCGTTGTAAAACGCTTCGCGCGCCACACTGGCAACCGGGTCGCGGGCCCCGTCGGCCCAGTTGGCGTTGGTGGCGATGACGAGCTTGCGCTGCGGGTCGATGAAGATGCCCTGACCGAAGATGCCGCGCGCGGCAAAGGTACCGTCGTCGTAGGTCCACCATTGAAAGCCGTAGCCTCGGCCCGGGATGCCGATACCGGTGCGGGCGGTGGTGGCCTGGGGAAACCAGCCATCGGGCACGATGCTCTGACCATTGACGGTGGCGCCGTTCAGCACAAACTGGCCGAAGCGGGCGAAATCGCGCGTGGAGGCCTGGATGCAGCAGCCGCTGATTTCCTGACCGGTCTTGCTCAGAATCCAGGTGGCCTGCTGTTCCATGCCGGCGGGCACCCATATCTCTTCTGACAGGTAGGTGGACAAGGGCTTGCCCGTGGCCCGGCTGAGCAAGATGCCGACCAGGTTGGTCTCGCCCGTGCTGTAGAGCCAGCGCGTGCCGGCAGGCGCTGCGCGTGGGAGCTTGCGCAGGTAGCTCACCAGCGCGTCGACACCTTCTTCGGGCTGGTGGTTGTTGAACTTCGCGACGTCGGACTGGGGATCGGCATAGTCCTCGTTCCACTGTACGCCCGAGGTCATGGTGAGCAATTGGCGAATGCTGACGTCGTCGTAGGCCGAGCCCTTCATCTCGGTGATGTAGTCGCTGACCTTGTCCTCCATGCTCTTGATGTGGCCGTCGCGCAAGGCAGCGCCCACCAGAGTGGAGGTGATGGACTTGGCGACCGAAAAGCTGGTCCAGCGCCCGGCGGCATCAAAGCCCAATCCGTAACGTTCGAGCCGCACCTGGCCATCGTGGACCACGATCAGCGCCGCGCTGCGCTGGCCCTGCATGAAAGCGTCCACATCCAGCGGTATCGCCAGCGGCGGGCCAGGGGGCAAGGGCGACGGCGTGGGACCGGCAGCGATGACGCTGTGTTTGGCCAGAAAAGGCAAGCGGTCCAATGCGCGGAAGGCTGCGTCGCGCTGCGACTCTTTCCAGAACAGCACGTCGCGGTCGGTGGGGAATGAGGCGAGGAAACCTCGGGTTTCTTTGTCCAGGTTGAACCAACCGACCGCGCCCCCAATCGCAACAGCAAGCAAGCCCGACAAGGCCACTGTCTTGAACTTCATGCTGGGGCTCCTGTGCAAATGTGTGCGAAGGCACTCAGTATGACGGGTGGATGCGCGGCCGGTGGGACCGCCATCGCGGTGGGCGCCAGGGCCAGATGGCCGGTGTCTAAGGCCGTTGCGCCGCGAACAGCGTCAGCGACAGCAGGCTTTCACCGCCCACGCGATTCGCCGCGCTGAGCAGGTTCGGGTCCGATCCCACGTCGAGCAAGATCTGCAGGCTTTTGGGCCGGTCAGTAGGCAACCTGGTTTCGAACCCCCGGGGACCATCAATGAAGAATCGAAGAACCGAAGCCTGGTAGTCGCCGACGAAAAAATCACGGACTCGGTCGTAGGTTTTCTCGCGCTGGAAGCTCCCGCCCTTGACCA
>JBIIQD010000512.1:0-2860 GCA_044342265.1 Hydrogenophaga sp.
CCGCTGCCAAGGGCGCGCTGCACGCGGCCAGCAAGTCACTGGCACTGGAGCTGGCCAGCCGCGGTGTCACCGTCAATGTGGTGGCGCCTGGCCTGATCGCCACCGGCATGATCGAAGGCAGTTTCGATGCCGACGCGGTCAAGCGCATGGTGCCGATGCAGCGCGTGGGCCAGCCGTCCGAGGTGGCGCACCTGGTGGCCTTCCTCGCGTCGGAGCACGCCAGCTACATCTCGGGGCAGGTCATTTCGATCAATGGCGCGATGATCTGAGGCGCTTAACCTGAGGCGCTTAGCCTGAGGCGCGGGGCAGCCGCGGCATCTTCGGTGTGACCATGGGAATGGTCAGCATCGTGCTGGCCACCGCCATCAGCAGCAGGGCGGTGAAGGTCTCGCTGGTGATGATCTGCTTGTCCAGCAGGATATTCGCGAAAATGATCATGATCAGAGCCTTGGTCTGCAGCAGCCAGCCGATCACCGAGGCCTCCTCGCGTGACCAGCCCAGCAGCCGACCAGCCACGCGAACGCCCACCAGTTTGCCGACCACCGACACCAGCAGCAGCAGGCCCGCCGCCGCAAACACTTCCAGCCCGCCCACAGCCCAATTGGTGCGCAAGCCGGTGGAGAGGAAAAACACCGGCATCAACACCAGCAGCACATGCGAGCGAAGCTGGTCCATTTTTTCCTGGTTGAACCAGCGCGCTTCCATGATCGCACCGGCCAGGAAGGCGCCTACCATGTAGTGCATGCCCGCCCAGTCGGCAGCCAGGCCGCACAACGCCAGCCAGACCAGCGCCACATACCAGCGGTCCCGCTCTTGCAGCCAGCCCATGAGTCGCCGGAACCCCCAGCCCAGCACCACGAAACCGAGCATGAAAACCACCTGCTTGCCGACGCGGCTCCAGTCCATCAGGATCAGCGCCAGGACGCCCCAGATCGCGATGTCGTCCAGGCTGGCATAGCGCAGGATGCGCTGCCCCAGCGGTTGGCGCAGGATGTCCAGCTTCTCCATCAGCAGGATCAGGATCGGCAGCGCGGTGACAGCGCAGGACATGCCAATGCCCGCGACGAATTGCCAGTCTTGCGCCTTCGGCCCGATCCAGCCGCCGTATTGCAGCAGCACCAGGGCAGCGCCACAGCCCAGCAGCAGCGGGGCGCCCAGCGCAAGCCCCGCGGTGATGCCACTTTCTCGGCGGTGTTTCCAGGCCTGGTCCAGGTCCAGCTCGATGCCCGCAATCATCACGAACAGCATCACAGCCCACCACGCCAGGCCGTTGAGCGACTGCACGACCGCAGGCGTGAACACAAACTGGTAATACTCCGGCGACCATTGGCCCAGCACCCCGGGGCCCAGCAAGATGCCCATGATGATCTGCACCACCACCAGCGGGGCAAAGTACTCGGTGTTGAACAGCCGCCAGACGAGCCAGGGAACGCTGAAAATGATCAGCATGGCCAGCAGGAAGATCTCGGTGGTGTTCATTTGGCTCGGGATTCTACGGAAAGGTCGAGCAGGTCCAAGGCCACCTGGCCCGTGTTGTTGGTGCCGCGTTGTTGCTCACCCGTCTGCATTCGGTCAGGCCTGACGTAAGCGCCGGCGTCGCCACACCAGCAACGGAAGACGCAGCAAAAAGCCCATGAACAGCCGTGTGTGCATCCATGTCAGCAGGGTGTTGTCGCGCAGGTACTTGAAGTGCGACACCCCGCCTTCTTCAGCGCTCAGGTAGCGCACCGGCGCGTCGATGTTGATGGGCCGCACCCCGGCCCAGCACAGCCGGACCACGGCTTCGGGGTCGAAATCGAAGCGCCGCATGAAGCGGTTGGCGCGCATGACCTTCGCCAATGGCGCAATGGGGTAGACACGAAAACCATAGAGAGAATCGCCCACGCCCATCCACAGCGTTTCCAGATTGGCCCAGCCGTTGGACACTTTGCGGCCATTGACGCGCAGTGCCGGTGCTTCCGGACCGAACACGGGTTTGCCCAGCACCATCGCGTCCGGCGCACGCAGAGAAGTCGTCATGAAAATGGGGATGAGGTCGGCCGGGTGCTGGCCATCAGAATCCATGGTCAATGCATGCGTGAAACCTGCTTGTGCGGCCTGCTCAATGCCAGCCAGCACCGCAGAGCCCTTGCCGCGGTTCTCGGGCAGCACGATGACGCGAAGGCCAGGGTCGGCGGCAGCCATGTTCACCAGGAGTTTGTCGGTGCCGTCGGTGCTGCCGTCGACCACCACCCAGACGGGGTTCCAGTGCTCGCGGGCTTGGCGCACGGTTTGCTGCACCCCGGGGCCTGGGTTGTAGCTGGGAATAAGGACCAGATGGGTCGACGAGGCAACGGTGTTGTGCTTATGCATGACCTGAAGCCGGATCTGGCAGCCGAACTTCCTGGCGGAAATACGCTTCCAGCTCCTGGTTGAAAACGGTGTAGTTCGTGGGAGGGGCAAACCGGCGGCCCAGGCGAGCCTTGACCACGAGCGGCAGCCTCGGAGGGCGCATCAAGGGCCAGGCCTTGCCCAGGTAAGCCGTTGAGAAGTCCAGCAGCACCGTCTGCACGGGAACGCCTGAACGGCGCGAGATCATGCCCACCGTCGGAAACAGTGGGTCGATCGGAAAGTGGACCGTGCGGCTGCCTTCCGGGAACAGCACCAGGTGCGCACCTTGCTGGAGTTCCTGGCAGCCCCCGGCAATGATTCGCAAGATGCCATCGTTGCGGACATACCGCGCCAGCCTGGCGGCCGAGCCGAACAGCGGGTTGTCCATCAGGCTGGATTTCATGACACACACGGCATTGGGCAGGCGCGAGGTCAGGAGCACGGCATCCAGCAATGAAGGATGGTTGGCTGCAATGATCAAAGGTCCTTC
>JBIIQD010000513.1:0-2847 GCA_044342265.1 Hydrogenophaga sp.
CGCAACAAAAAGCCGGTGGACGCGGGCGTGATTAGTGTGACCATGATCCACACCGGCGAGGCCACCAACGTGGTCCCCGACAGTTGCGAAATTCAGGGGACGGTGCGCACCTTCTCCGTTGACGTACTGGACATGATCGAGCGGCGCATGCGGGAGATCGCGCAGCACACCTGTGCGGCTTTCGGTGCCACGTGCGAATTCGAGTTTCGCCGCAACTACCCGCCCACCATCAATCACCCGGCCGAGACGGCGTTCGCCCGTGAGGTCATGGCCGGCATCGTCGGTGCTGATCAGGTGTTGGTGCAGGAGCCGACCATGGGCGCAGAAGACTTTGCCTACATGTTGCAGGCAAGACCAGGAAGCTATGTGTTCATCGCCAATGGCGAAGGCGGGCACCGCGAGATCGGGCACGGCGGTGGGCCATGCACGCTGCACAACCCCAGCTATGACTTCAACGACGACTTGATTCCTCTGGGTGCGACCTTTTGGGTGCGCCTGTCCGAGCAGTGGCTCGCCCAAGCTCGACCAGGCCCGAACACATGATCAATCCTCAACTGGCATTTGCACCGTCCTATGCGCGGGCCCGTGTGCAGTTCCTCGAGGGCGCGGCCGCTGCCGGTATGGCGATCCGAAGCCACAACCATCCTCTGATCGGGCAGGAAGGCGAAACGCTGGCCATGGACGTCGCGCTCGATGGCTCCGCTGATGCTTCCAAGTTGCTGATCGTCAGCAGTGCCTGCCACGGCGTTGAAGGGTTTTGCGGCTCTGGCATCCAGGTGTATGCGACCCATGATGCCGACTGGCGCGCGCACGCGCGAGCCGCTGGTGTGACTGTGCTCTACATTCACGCCCTCAATCCGTACGGGTTTTCGTTCCTTCGGCGGGTGACGGAAGACAATGTCGATCTGAACCGGAATTTCCAGGATTTTTCTCGACCCCTGCCGGCCAATCCGGGCTATGAGACCCTGCACCCGCACCTGCTGCCCGAGCAATGGCCGCCGTCCGCCGACCACGAGGCGGTGATCGCTCACTACATTGGCCGCCAGGGCCTGAGCGCTTTCCAAAGCGCTGTGTCTCAGGGCCAGTACACCCAGCCGGACGGATTGTTTTATGGGGGAATCGCTCCCACCTGGAGCCATCTGACGTTGCGCCAGGTACTGCGCGAGTACGGAAGATCGGCGCAGCACCTGGCCTGGATCGACTTGCACACTGGCCTGGGGCCCAGCGGCCTTGGAGAGCGCATCTTTGCCTGTCGGGATGACAACCACGCGCTCCAGCGTGCCCGCCAGTGGTGGGGCGGCGACGGTCAGACGCCAGTCACATCGATTTACGACGGCAGCTCAACGTCTGTGAAGCTGAGCGGCCTGATGTGGGGTGCAGCCTACGAAGAATGCGCACAGGCTGAGTACACCGGCATTGCCCTGGAGTTTGGGACATTGCCGCTGCTGGATGTGCTTAACGCCCTGCGCGGGGATCAATGGGCACGCCTGCATCCAGAAGCGCCGGCGGGCTTGCGGGCCGCGATCCAGAAGCGGGTGCGTGATGCGTTCTACGTCGACACCGATGACTGGCGGGCGCAAGTCGTCTCACAAGCGCGTCAGGCCATGTTCCAGGCGGTCGATGGCCTGCAGCGAAGAGGGGTTGTGGTCTGATGGCGTCAGGTCGCCACGCTCACGTGTCTAAGGCGGCCTGAACCGTTCTCAAGTAGAGCTTCTCCATGGCATCCAACGGCCGATGGCGCAAGACCTGTTCGGCCAACTGCCCGGCCCTGGTTTGTGCCGCTTCTCCTTCCAGAAGCCAGAGACCCTCGGCCGCCTCGTTCTGCACTATCAACGACTCGGGCGCCAGCGTCAGCGCAGCCTGATAGTGGGCCAGCCCTTGGTCCTTGCGGGCGCCGTGCACCATGCCGCCAATGAGTTCACCGACCTGGTCAATGGTCTCTGCATGAAAGCGGGCCAGCGCCAAGTGAGCGTCTACATGGTCTGGTGCGAGACGCAGCGTGGATTCCAGCGCCTCGCGGACCCGTCCTCCCAGCCCCCGAGCGAGGGCCTTGGCGACGCTGATGCCCTGGCTGTAGCGCCCCAGGGCGTAGCCGTGCCAGTACCAGTGGGTGGCATCCGCGGGCACGAGGGTCAGCTGGCGCTGTGTCCGGTCGGCCACGGCCTGCAGCCGTTCGAACCGGAGCTTTTCTTTGGTCTCCACATAGACGGCATGAATGCAGCTGGCTTTGTTGGCCAGCCCCAGGCCCGCAGCGCCCAGTGCCATGCCTGCCTGAGCTGCCGCTTCGAACTCACCTTCGTGGTACAGCCGCCACCCTTCCGCCAGGGCCGAATCGGCCGGCCAGGGCAATCCATCTCCCAAGTGAAGAACAGACCAATGGTGCTTCATCGTGTCGAGGTCCATCGGGGTCCGACAAATGTCCGGGCAAGGGCTCCAGGCAGACATGGTTCGGTTCCTGGCTGGCTCAGGGCGCCGTGCGGTAAGCGCTGGTCAATTGAAGCAGGTGCTGGCGCTGTCCTGCTTCCAAGTAGGGCGCCAGCACGTTGAGCACGTGGTGGGCACCGCGAAGCAGTGCGGCCTGGGCGTTGTCCGGTTCCAGGGCATGGCGCGGATCGCGCACATATTCGAAACTCAGCCAATAGGTCAGCAGCACGACCATGCAGTTGGCCGTGGGCTCCAGCTCGCGCGCGTCCAGGTCGATGGTGCCGCCGCGCGACATGCCGCTAAGCAACGCGCGGACAGCACGCACCTTGTTCTTGAGCACCACTTGAAACCGGGTTTCAAGCAGACGGTTCTTGGACAGCAGGTCATTGAGATCGCGGTAGAGAAACCGGTACTCCCAGACAA
>JBIIQD010000514.1:0-2845 GCA_044342265.1 Hydrogenophaga sp.
TGATCAATGTGCGGCTGCTGCCCGGTCAAGACTGGAAGACCAACCAGAAGCTGGCCGATGAGACCACAGCGGTGGAGGCCGAGCTGGGCGAAACGGGGCGGGTGCTGATCCGTGCCAGCGGCACCGAACCGCTGCTGCGGGTGATGGTCGAGGCGAGCGACGCGGGTCAGGCGCAGGCCTGTGCCGAGCGGTTGGTGGCAGCGGTGAAGGCCGGTTGATGGCGGCGGCGTTCTTCGTTCGCCGCGCTGACTACCAGAATGCCCGCGACGGCGCCGCAGTGGTGATGATCCTCGATGCCTATGCGAGCGACCCCGCCGGGGGCGGCGAGCCGCTGTCCGAATTCGTCAAGACGCACCTGGTCGCTGAACTGGCGGCGCGCCCGCAAGCGTTCAGCGTGCTGGCGTTTGACGGTGATCAGCCGGTAGGTCTGGTCAACTGCATCGAGGGTTTTTCGTCGTTCAAATGCAAGCCGCTGGTGAATGTGCACGACGTCGCGGTGCTGGCCAGTCACCGCGGGCGTGGCATCGCCGAGGCCATGCTGGCCGAGGCCGAGCGCATCGCCATCGAGCGCGGCGCGGTGAAGATGACGCTGGAGGTGCTCTCGGGCAATGCGCCGGCGGTCAAGCTGTATCGGCGCATCGGCTACGAGGGGTATCAGCTGGACCCTGCGATGGGATCGGCGCAGTTTTTCCAGAAGTGGTTGTCGCCCGCTCGCGATTGATCGTTGGGCCTTGAGCGTCAAGCGCTGCGAAACCTGCGGATAGTCGCAGGTGCGTTTGCAGGAGGTGCGCAGTCAGCGATCAGTGCCGGGACTGGAAAAGCGTTCTGGAAAGGAGCGCTATCTGGGGCGCTGTTTGCAGGGGCGGGTGTGATTGGTTCAGCCTACACCTAGTGTCATCACATTTCGGGCTGGTCGACAAGAGATAAACCGATAGTCGCCTGCAACTAAATACAAGCACCATGAAATTCAATCGACGACATGTGCTCCTGTTGAGTGCAACTATCTTGCTAATAATTGCACTTCAAAAGGTTTACTACCAGTACGGTTGGATCTGGAATCCATGGGAAGGACCGCGAATAGTGTGGGATGAGCCGAATCCGGCATTAATCGGACAGACATTTTCGATTACTCGCCCAGCGTCATTTGTTGCCCTGGAATCCGTTACCTCGGAATTAAAAGAGCAGAAAATCGGTTACCTCATTACACTTGACAGCGGGCAGCCATTGAATAAACCAGAAGGCGCGTACACGCTCGTTAAACCCGATGATGTATTTACAATAAAGAAAACGTACTGGGTTCGCTTGAATGCATGGTCCCAGAGTTTTCGAGGTCAGAGCAAAGTCGCGATAGTAGGCGATGACAATGGGCGCACATACCTGTTTAAATTTTTAGGCTTTGCTGGCACAAATCGACCAGAGCTCTTAGAGATAGAAGCCGCTGAACTAAATGCATCACCTTGGGACTTCAGATATGCGGAAACACCTGACAACTAAAACACCATTTGTATGTGCTGTATTCGCAGTGCCAGTTTTGCGGGAAGCAATAAGTAGAATCTCCTGAAAGAAGCTGCCCTCGGATGAGTTGGAGTATTTTTTATGGCGACTGATTGGGCGGCGATTGTATATGCAAACCGAGTTAGACTTCCTGTGATCTGGTTTTTAAAATACTCGAAAAGATTAGCGAAAACAGAAATGACTTCGAATGTTGAGATGCAGTCCAAGTTGGTTTTCAAGAAGTTGAGCAGTGAACACAACGCGATTCTTCAAGACTCTGCGAATCGAACGGATTAACTTCAGGTTTATTGAATCCAAACGCAACGAAATCAGTTGTTCTGGAAGCTGATGTCGGTGACGCCAGCTGCAAGAACACTGAAATCCGGTGCTGTCAAAGCGGGTTGAGCGCGATAAAATCCGATGGATTTATCTCTGAAGCTTGTGATCTATATGCCACCGAGAGTCGGAGCTATTGCCTGATTGTCCCAGGCAGTCACGGGTACAAAAGGTACGCTTCTCGATCCCGCAACCACGCCGCTTCGTCGGGCGCAGTGACCGCCTCCAGGTCGTCGGCAACAGCGTTCATGTCGTCGACCCACTCGCGCAGCGCGGTCCCGCCGTTGATCAGGTCGATCGCCAGGCGGTTGCTCTCGTATTCGTAGGGGAAGTCGCGCCATAGCGGGTAATCGAAGGCCTGCGCGCGCAGCGCCTTGAAGGCCAGGGCTTGCAGGCGCCAGGGCTGGAAGACTGTGTGGTCGTAGTGCTGTGGGTCTTCGACGTGGATCTGCACACCCGCGCAGAGTTTGCCGACATGTTTGTGGAAGGTGGGTTCAAACCAGCATTCACGCAGCACGCAGCCTTTGAGCCAATGCGGCGCGATGCGGCGCATGTCGGCCAGCAGGCGGCGCGCGTCGATGTCGGGCGCGCCGAAGAGTTCGAGCGGGCGTGTGGTACCACGGCCTTCGCTGAGGGTGGTGCCCTCGAGCATCACGGTGCCCGCGTAGGCACGGGCCATCCAGAGGTTGGCGGCGTTGGGGCTGGGGTTGACCCAGGTTCTTCCGACGGGCCAGCCGAAGCCTGGACCTGCATCGGGTTGCCAGCCCTCCATGGTGATGACGCGGTACTCAAGGTCCAGCTTGAGCATCGCGATGAACCAGTGACCGAGTTCGCCCATGGTCATGCCGTGGCGCATGGGCATGGGGCCGGCGCCGACGAAGCTCTCCCAGCCTTCGCGCAGCAAAGTGCCTTCCACTGGGCGGCCGGCGGGGTTGGGGCGGTCCAGCACCCAGACCGCTTTGCCATGCCTTGACGCCGCTTCGAGCACGTAGCGCAGCGTGGTGATGAAGGTGTA
>JBIIQD010000517.1:0-2843 GCA_044342265.1 Hydrogenophaga sp.
CACTTGCGTTGGGCACTCTTTTGGCACCCTTGGCGTCGGCGCAGGGCGTGTATCGCGTGGTGGGTCCTGATGGCAAGGTCACCTACTCTGATCAGCCACCGCCAGCCAATGCGAACGCACGGCCGGTGGGAGGAACATCTTCCCCGGCCGCCAGCAGCGCCGCTTTGCCCACGGAGCTGCGCCAGGCAGCAACGCGCTACCCTGTCACGTTGTACGCGGCAAAGAGCGATTGCGCTCCTTGCGACAGCGGTCGCAGCTTCCTCAGCAGCCGCGGGATTCCCTTCAGCGAAAAAACAGTGAGCAGTCAGGATGACATCGCAGCCTTCAAGCGCTTGACCAGCGCGAGCAGCTTGCCGGTGCTGTCTATCGGGGCCCAGCAGCTCAAGGGCTACTCTGAATCCGAGTGGACCCAGTACCTGGACGCGGCGGGATACCCAAAAAAATCGGTGTTGCCAACGGGGTATCTGCGCGCCGCAGCCACTCCTTTGGTCGAAGCCAAAGCGGCAGCGGCCCCCTCCACGCCGGAAAAGAAGGCCCAGGAGAGCAAAGCGCCTGTCGAAATTCCCGTGACAGCGCCGGCCAACAACCCCAGCGGCATCAAGTTTTGACGTCGTGGGGCGGTCAAGCTCGCCGCCGCACCCTCAAAACGTCAGCGTTTGCACCCCGTTGGCCGTGCCCAGGAGACAGACCTGGGCCTTCTGGTGAGCGAACACACCCACCGTCACCACGCCCGGCCACTGATTGACCTCGCTCTCGAAAGCCAGCGGGTCGCTGATTTTCAGACCTGTGACGTCCAGGATGTGCTGTCCGTTGTCGGTCACCAAGGGCACGCCTTCCTTGACGCGCAGCTTGGCAAGGCCGCCCAAGGCGGCGAACTGTCGCACCAAACGGGCCGCAGCCATCGGAATCACCTCAACCGGCAGCGGGAAGGCGCCGAGCACCGACACGAGTTTGGACTCGTCAGCGATGCACACGAATCGCCGCGACATCGCAGCCACGATCTTCTCTCGTGTCAGCGCAGCACCACCGCCCTTGACCATGTACCCCTGGGCATCAATTTCGTCGGCGCCGTCGATATAGACCGACAGTTCGGCCACGTCGGCAGCCTCCAGCACGGCAACGCCCACTGCCTTTAGCCGGATGGTGGACGCTTCCGAGCTGGACACTGCGCCCGGGATGCGATCTTTCATCGCAGCCAGCGCATCGATGAACTTGTTCACTGTAGAACCAGTACCCACCCCCACCACTTCGCCGGGCGCCACGTATTGCAGGGCAGCCTGCCCCACCAGGGCTTTGAGTTCGTCTTGGGTCATTTGAGACAATCAGGGTTTGCGCGAATCCCACCATTATCCAATGTCCCTTCTGCCCTACACGCTCGCTCGCCCTTTCTTGTTTGGCCTTGATCCAGAAGCTGCGCACGAACTGACCCTGGACAATCTCGCCCGGTTTCAGCATTCGCCACTGACCTGCCTATGGAGCAGCTCACGGATCGACGATCCGGTGACCGTGGCTGGGCTGAAGTTTCCGAATCGTGTCGGCCTGGCCGCCGGGCTGGACAAGAATGCGCGCTGCATCGACGGGCTGGCGGCCATAGGCTTTGGCTTCGTCGAAGTCGGCACGGTCACACCCAGGGGCCAGCCGGGCAATCCCAAACCGCGCATGTTCCGCCTCCCTGAGCGCAACGCGCTGATCAACCGCCTGGGTTTCAACAACGAAGGGCTGGAGGCTTTCCTGATCAATGTTCAAAAGGCACGGTTTCGCCAGAAAGCGGGCGATGTGCCCATGTTGCTGGGCCTGAACATCGGCAAGAACGCTGCGACTCCGATCGAGCGGGCGACCGAGGACTACCTGACCTGTCTGGACGGCGTGTATCCCCACGCCGACTACATCACCGTCAACATCTCCAGTCCCAACACCAAAAATCTGCGCAGCCTGCAAAGCGATGAAGCGCTGGATGCCTTGCTCGCCGCGGTCATGGAGCGGCGCGAGCTGCTGGCTCAGCGCCACGGCAAACAATCGCCGGTGTTCTTGAAGATTGCGCCCGACCTCGACGACGCACAGATCGAGGTGATTGCCGCGACGCTTCGGCGCTACGGATGCGACGGCCGCGGGCGGGCCAACAACCTGCTCGGGGTGATCGCCACCAACACCACCCTCAGCCGGGACGCGGTCCAGGGCCTGCGGCACGCCGAGCAAGCTGGCGGCTTGTCCGGCGCGCCGGTGCTGGAGGCCAGCAACAGGGTGATTGGCCAGCTGCGAAAGGCCCTGGGCAGGGGCTTCCCCATCGTGGGGGTGGGTGGCGTGCTCAGTGGTGCCGACGCTGTCAGCAAATGGGTGGCGGGGGCTGACCTGGTACAGGTCTACACCGGCTTGATCTACAAAGGCCCTGCCCTTGTGCGCGAGGCGGCGCAAGCGCTCAAAGCCGCGCGCTGATCAGACCAGTGCGGCCACCCGTGCCCCGATGGCCAGGCAGCTGGTCAGTCCTGGCGACTCGATGCCAAACAGGTTGACCAGCCCCGGTAGGCCATGCGTTGCCGGGCCATCAATGCGGAAGTCGGCAGCGGCTTCGTTCGGTCCACTGATTTTCGGCCGTATGCCTGCATAGCCTGGTTGCAATGCGCTATCGGGCAGCGCTGGCCAGTAACGGCGAACCTCGGCGTAGAACGCCACGCCGCGCAACGGATCGACCGACAAATCGACGGGATCCTCAGTCCACTCAACGTCAGGTCCAAACTTGGCATGTCCGCCCAGGTCGATGGTCAGATGCACGCCTAAACCAGCCAGGTGCCTGTCCGGCTCCGGTGCTGGGTAGATAAGGCGCTCGAAGGGGGATCGGCCGCTGG
>JBIIQD010000516.1:0-2843 GCA_044342265.1 Hydrogenophaga sp.
CAACCTCCAATGGTCCCGCTCGACTGTTCGTGCTGGACACCAATGTGTTGCTGCACGATCCGATGAGTCTGTTCCGGTTCGAGGAACACGACATTTTCCTGCCCATGATCGTTCTGGAGGAACTGGACGGTCACAAGAAAGGCATGACCGAGGTCGCCCGCAATGGCCGGCAGACCAGCCGCACGCTGGATGCGCTGGCGGCTCAGACGGGTGGCGACATGACCAAGGGCCTCAAGCTCGCGGCCACCGGCCACCAGGCGGCTCGTGGCCTGCTGTTCTTTCAGACCGAGCCGCTCGAAGCCCAACTTCCGTCCAGCTTGCCGCAGGGAAAGGCCGACAACCAGATCCTGGGCGTGGTGCAGGCGCTGAGGGACAAATATCCGCAGCGCGAAGTGATCCTGGTGTCAAAAGACATCAACATGCGCGTGAAGGCACGGGCCTTGGGCCTGGCCGCCGACGACTACCAGAACGACAAGACCCTGGACGATGGTGAGTTGCTGTATTCGGGCGCCTTGGCATTGCCGCAGGATTTTTGGACCCGTCAAAGCAAAACCATCGAGAGCTGGCAAAGCGGCAGCCACACTTTTTACCGGGTCAGCGGACCTGCGGTCAACCAGTTCCACATCAACCAGTTTGTCTTCTTTGAAGCGCCTGGTGAACCCTCGCTGTATGCAAGGGTGACCGAAATCCGCGACAAAACGGCTGTACTCAAGACACTCAAGGACTACACCCATTTGAAGAATGCGGTCTGGGGCGTCACCAGCCGAAACCGCGAGCAGAATTTCGCGCTGAACGTGCTGATGGACCCCGAGATCGACTTCGTCACCCTGGCGGGCACGGCAGGCACGGGCAAGACGCTGATGGCGCTGGCCAGCGGCCTGACGCAGGTGCTGGACGACCGCCGCTACACCGAGATCATCATGACCCGCGCCACCGTCAGCGTGGGCGAAGACATTGGTTTCCTGCCCGGTACCGAAGAGGAAAAGATGGGGCCCTGGATGGGAGCTCTGGACGACAACCTCGAGTTCCTGGCCAAGGGCGACGGCGGCAACGCCGGCGAATGGGGGCGTGCAGCGACCAACGAATTGATCCGCAGCCGCATCAAGATCAAGAGCATGAACTTCATGCGCGGTCGTACCTTCATGAACAAGTACGTCATCATCGATGAGGCGCAAAACCTGACGCCCAAACAGATGAAGACCCTGATTACTCGCGCAGGACCAGGCACAAAGATCATCTGCATGGGCAACCTGGCGCAGATCGATACGCCCTACCTCACCGAGGGTTCCTCGGGACTGACCTATGCGGTGGACCGATTCAAGGGCTGGCCGCATGGCGGCCATATCACACTGGCGCGCGGCGAGCGTTCCCGACTGGCGGACTTCGCGAGCGAGGTGTTGTAAGGCCTGCGTGATGTGCTAGAGAGGCGTCAGATTTGAGTCTTAAAAATCTCCGCCACCGGCCAGGCTCTCGAAGCGAGTGAGCGTGTTCAGGAAGGTGAGTTTCACTACCCCTGTGGGGCCATTGCGCTGCTTTCCGATGATGATTTCTGCCACGCCAGGTTCCTTGCACGCGTCTTTGGTGTAGTACTCGTCGCGGTAGATGAACATGATGATGTCGGCATCCTGCTCAATGGCGCCCGATTCGCGCAGGTCGCTCATCATTGGGCGCTTGTCGGTGCGGGTCTCGACAGAACGGTTGAGCTGCGACAGCGCAATCACAGGACATTGCAGTTCCTTGGCCAGCATCTTCAAGCCGCGGGAGATCTCTCCCAGTTCGGTGGCCCGGTTGTCGCCGCCTGCAGCACTGGAACCACTCATCAACTGCAAGTAGTCGACCACGATCAAACCGAGCTTTCCGCATTGGCGGGACAGGCGCCGGGCATTGGCCCGCAATTCGCTGGGCGTCAGGCCTGGCGTTTCATCGATGTGCAGCGAGACGTTGCGCAATTTTTCGATCGCTTCGGTCAACCGAGGCCACTCATCATCGGTGAGTTTGCCGGTGCGCAAGTGGCCCTGGTTGATGCGTCCGATGGAGCCGACGATACGCACCGCCAGCTGCGAGGCACCCATTTCCATCGAAAACACCGCCACTGGCAAGCCTTCATTGAGCGCCACGTGTTCAGCGATGTTGATCGCAAAGGCGGTCTTGCCCATGGAAGGGCGCGCCGCCAGCACCACCAGGTCGCCCGCCTGGAGGCCCGAGGTCATGCGGTCCAGATCAATAAACCCCGTGGGTACGCCAGTGATGTCGTTGGGGTTGTCGGCCATCTCCTGCACCCGATCGAGCAGGTCCACCACCAGGGTGTCCATGCCCTGAAAACCCTCCTTCATGCGCGAGCCTTCTTCACCGATCTTGAAGATCTTCTGCTCGGCTTCGTCCAGGATCTTGGCAACCGCCCTGCCCTGTGGATTGAAGGCATTGGTCGCGATTTCATCGCTGGCTGCTACCAGCTTGCGCAATATAGCGCGCTCGCGAACGATCTCGGCGTAGCGCCGGATGTTGGCGGCACTGGGCACATACTGGGCCAGCGAATTGAGGTAAGCCAGTCCGCCTGCCTCGTCGGCCTTTCCAAGGTTCTGCAGATGCTCGTAGACCGTGACCACGTCGGCGGGCTTGCTGGCATTGACCAGCGACGCGATGGCCGAATACGTCAAGCGGTGCTCATAGCGGTAGAAATCGGAGTCGTTGATCAGATCAGCCACCCGGTCCCAGGCACCGTTGTCCAGCAACAAGCCGCCCAGGACGCTGGATTCAGCCTCAATCGAATGCGGGGGCACACGCAACTGGGCGATCTGCTGATCGGACCCGAAACCGACATCGTCCAGCGTAGGGTCGAATGA
>JBIIQD010000515.1:0-2843 GCA_044342265.1 Hydrogenophaga sp.
TGCACCAGGGCAGCGGGCAATTTCACGGAAGCAAACGGGCTCGGGGACGCGGGCATGGACGGCTCCTTGTTGGCGCATTTTGCGCCATTTAACACCATTTCTCCCCTTTAGGCGACAAGCGGCAGTGAATCAGAGCAACCGGGTCATGGCAAAACCGCGCGCCTTGAGCAGCTTCGGCAGCTCTTGCCGACCGAACGCGTCCAACGCCCCACTGCCGCAGAGACGCTCATTTCTTTGTCCAGCCGCTCTATGCTGCGCGCCGCAAGCGGACGCCTCAGTTCGGCCAACGTCTCACGCACCATGGTCACCGCCTCTGCATCGTGGCGCGCCATCAGCGGCGACAGCTGCGTCTGCACCGAGTCCAACCCCACCACCAGACGCTCGACCTGCACACTGCGCATCAGCAACGCTGACTCTGCACCTTAGAGAGGTAACAGCTACAGACGCTGCGCCTACGCCACCGCCAGCTCTGTCACCAGCACTTCCGCTGCGCTCTGTTCCAGGTCCTTCACCAGTTGTCATTCGGCCCCCCAGGCGGAATGCAGCGACTGCACTAGCCCATGCTCATCACTGGTTCGCTCCTCTCTGCGGCAACCAAAGATTGCGCAGGCGAAGGCGCCTCAGCCAACTTTTGCTCCGAAGCCTCAATCGGCGTGTTGGCCGCCTGACGGGCATCAAGCCGGCCTTCCTTCACGCCAAAACCGTCGTTGTCGGCCAGGCGAATCTGTCCGGCGTCCACCATTAAGTGGGTGATACGGGTCATTCCCGCCTCGCTCGCCGTCTGTGCGAGGGCATACACCGTATTCTCCATGCCCTGGTCCCAGGCCAGGCCGCGTGACTGGGCCAAGCGTTGAACATGATCGCGGCTGTCAGCCAACAACTGCTGCGCTTGTCTGGGCAGTGTCGGCGACAACTGCTCCTGCGGAAGCTGGGTATGGTTTTGTCGCGACGGTTGCTGTTGTTGCTGTTCAATGGCGTCCTGGATCGCCTTCAAGGTGACGGGATCGGCCCTCCCAGTTTCGGGCAAATGGTGTTGTCCCTGGAAGCGTCGAACGGCCTCTTCCGTCTTGCTGGTGTAGGTTTGCCCAGACGGCACCTCGAGCCCGCGATCAGCGCGAATGTTCAGTGCGCGCAGGTTGTCGTTGAGCTGGCGAACCTCCTCCCCAGTCTCGAGCCGACGCAAAGCGCCGTCTTCCATCGCGGGGCGCCCAACGGCCGGCCCGACGCCGACCCCGGAGCGAACCCGCCCGGCATCGAGTTCGGCGACGAATTCCGGAGTAAGCACTGTGTGCCAGGCATCGTAGCGATTGAGCCGGTCAGCCAATCCGTTGGTACCGCCGTTGATCCCTAGCGTAGCCCGGGTGACGTCATCGCGGTCGGCAGATGGAACCCGGTTCTCCCAGTACCAGAGGGCAATTCGCTGCGAGTTGTCGCGGTTTGCAGCGAGGTCGGGATTGCTGACCAGATCCAAGCCCACGCCGACCCCAGCATTACGGTAGTTCTCTTCGCCGGTCAGTTGGGTGTAGCCACGGCCTCGATAAAGATAGCCATCGCCTGCATCGTCATTGCCCATGCGACCGCCATACATCAGGCGAGCAAGTTCCTGTGGCTGACCACGCAGCGCCTCGACCCGCGCGGCTTCGAGCGCTGGCGCACCTTCGCGTAAAGCGGAACTCACCGGGATCTGCTGTATGCCTTGGGTGTATCGAAATCCTTCTTCCAGGCGAGTGAAGCCGCCGGACTCATGGCCCATCTGGGCCATGAAATTGGCCATTTCTTCGCGCGAAGTGATGCCGGCAGCTCTCGCAGCCTGCAGCATCTGGATCTCGTTTTCTGTTGGCATTGCTGAACTCCAAGTGCCACGTGGCCATCGCGCTAGGGCAAAGCATCCACAGGAAAACTCCTGGGATCAAAGACGTCTAGCTTCACAATTCCAAAATCAGTCGGGCTGAGGCGTTTTTGGGCGCTTGCGCCGCCAATTCGATCCGTTGCCTGGCCGTCAATTTCCACGAGCCGCCAACCCCCAGCCTTAATGTGAGCAAACCGGAACACGGTGAACCACAGTTCACGGGAACCGCCCTCAAAACGAAGCGTGAACCCGCCGCGAACCGTTTGGATAGGTTGAAGCGGGTCGCCCATCATGCCGCCGCAGCGGCTGCAGAGAATCGCCTTGGGGTTGGTCAACGCGGGGCGCAGGACGCCGCCGGGTTCCCGAAGTAAAACGAGCAGCGTTCGCGGCGCTTCGTCTTGTTTGGGGGAAGGCGCGTAGATAACCAACGTGTCCTCGTCGCCGTCGGCGTCCAGATCGCCATTGGCGCTGGCGACCGGGATCGCTCCGGGCGGTAGGAAGCCTTTCCATTCAGCGCCGTTCGTCGCATCCAACAGGGCGGTTGAGAACTTGCCTGGCTCAGCGGTTGACGCGTCGGGCTTTGGATTGCTGCCAAGGCTTGCGCAAGCCGCCAGGACCCACACTGACAGTGCGAGCACGCTGCGGCAACCCGCTGTAGACAAAGCACTGTCCGAAAAACCCGCCATGGCCGCCTCCCCATCTTTCGCGAAATAAAGGAAGATGTTACCGCCCCTTTCCTTCTACTCCCGCCCTCGGCGGCAACCCAGTGTGTAGCGTCAGGATGCGCCCCTTGACCTGCGCCCCGCTTGCGGGGCTTGAAGCGATTTCTTTCCCCAAACCACCCGGCACGGAGCTCTTCCTGTGCGCGCTTTGATGCCTGCCATTGGTAAACGGCTGAACCGTCGGGATCAGGCGGTGCCTGCAGTTGCCGATCAGGTTGGCGCGGCTCATGTTCTTGAGCGCCTCGCGCCGCGGCGGCCAGTTGTTAGGATCG